>JACRCA010000223.1 GCA_016234425.1 Deltaproteobacteria bacterium
AACCCATCTGCACGGCTTCGCTGGTGTAGACATATTTGGGGAAATTATATTGCTCCCATTTCTCTCCGCGGTACTTTCTTTCTAACGCTTCCTTGGTCCTAACTGTGAGCTCCTTCAAGCCCATTTTGGCGATCTTTTTGAATTCCTTCTCTTTATCCGCGGAAAAGATATTTCCGGTGAAGGCGAAAGCAAACAGAAACAGAAAAATCAAAACGATTGCCTTTTTTCTCATCCTTTCACTTCCTTACTTACCAGGGGAATTTAAATACCCAATTTTTTGTCCGCAACCATTGGCCCACGACAATCATAAGGACCTGACTCAGCAAAATCAGGCCCAGTAGCAGATTCAAGGTCAACCTTCCTCTTCCAAACCATATGCCGGCCTGCCGATTTCGGTCCAGAAAGGGGGCAAAAAATAAAAACACCCCGATCAATACCGGTATAACCACTCCTCCCAGGGTCGCCGAATAGCTCACCATCTCCTGGATTCCCACAAAATACCAGGGGGCTTTGGCCGGGTTTGGGGGGTGGAGGGGGTCAGCCCTGCTGGATAAAGGAGCATCGATAAAGAAAGCTAACGATAGGAGCAAGGATAGAGTGAAAAGCCCTGCCGTCAGTTCGGCCCGGAAAAGCCAGGGGGAGGAAGGTAATCTTTCGGTGCTTTCATCCTCGGGAGCAGCCAGCCCTCCGTCTTTTCGAATCCGCCAGAGATGGAGAGAAATCAAAATGGACCATAGGAAAGGCAGCACAGATACATGCAAGGCCAACGACCGAACGAGAGTTTCTTGACTGATATCCTCACCGCCCAGCAAGAAACTCTTAAAGGAAGGGCCCAATCCGGGAATATAGGCTGCCAAATTTGAGCCCACCTTGATCGCCCAGTAGGAGGTCTGATCCCAGGGGAGGATATATCCGGTGTAGTTGCTGAAAAAGACGAGGCTGAGTAGGATCAGGCCATAGGTCCAGTTCAACCAGCGCCCCTGGTAACTTCCCATAAAAAAAACTCTGGCCAGGTGAGAAATCGCGGCGACGATCAGCACGTTGGCTGCCAGGAAATGGAGGTTTCGGATCAGCCTGCCATACCGTAAGGTCGTCACGATGTGCAGGATTCTATCGTAGGCAGCTTCCTGGTAAGGCATGTAATACAAAAGGAGCGTAACGCCTGTTGCTACGAGGACCAAAAAACAAGTAAGGCATACGATGCCCAATCCTAACGTCGATGAAGGCTGAAGGGTCCTTTGGCGGATCATGGGAGGATGCAGATGCCTGAAAAAGTTGGCCCGTTTTTTCATGGCTCAAGCCCTTTCCTTTGGGATTTCCTTCCTCACCTCCACCCACTGGGGAGATGGAAATTTTTTCCCCAGACGGACCCAGATCCTCCCCTCCTGGTCCACAAGCTCATGCCAGGCAAGGGCGGAGGAGGCTGGCCCGGAATATACTTGCCCCAGGGGCCCAAAATCACTCCCGTGGCAGGGACAGAAAAATCCTCGATCGACTACATTCACCAAGCACCCCAGGTGGGTGCATTCCAGGCTAATCGCCCCAAGTTTTTGACCCTTTCTGAGGAGGGCAACCTTGTGTTCCGGGAAGGGAACGACACCTTCAAAAGACATTTGATCTAAGGGAGAAAGGGGAACCCAGCGGGCAGAAGAAAATCTGCTGGCCGCAGTCCATAGATCGCTGAAGATCCAAGCCAGGGCCATCCCCAATATTGCGAGGCCACTGGAAAAAACCCCTTTAAATAAAAATTCCCGTCGATCCATTGGATTAGCCGGCATTTCCATTGCTGTTCGAGAGTCCACGGATTTTGTTGACCAGAGACCAGATGGATTCTGGGGATACCTTTCCAATGAATGACGACATACCCGTACCTGGAACGCCATAAGCGATCGTCAGGGTAATCCGGTCATCAGTCAGCGACCTGAAATAGGGTTGATTGGTCAGGTCTCTCGGCCTGGGAAGGTGTTTCAAGTATTCTGGCCCCTTTCCTGTCCCAGCAATCCCGTGGCATTTAGAGCAGAGCTTCTGGTAAAGTTCTTCAACTCCCTCTCTGGGAGGACGTGCCGCCGGTTTGGGAGGAAGAGAGAGGCCGTTGCTCTTGTCATCTCTCTTAATCCGGATGAATTCCCGAAAGATGATATTGACAAGGGAGTGAATCCCCTCCCTCCCCAGGAGGTCCCCATAGGGTGGCATGGAGGTCCCGGGAATTCCTTTCTCAATGTTTCTGACGATTCTTTCATCGGAGATCCGCCTGAAGAACTCGACATTCTTCCAGAAGGCGCGGGGGAAGTTGGCGAGGTTGGGTTGGATAGTCCCCATACCATCCCCTTGAGCTGCATGGCATCTCTGGCAGAGCAGCATGTAAACGTGCTTCGGGCTCTTCCCATGGAGATGCTTTCCTTCCTCCTTCTGCTGGAAAGACTGAATGACCCTATCTTCTTCCTGCCGGGTCAGGGGAATCCAGGGCATGATCGCCCCTGGGATTTCTTTTCTCGGGTTCAGCAGAAATCTCCTGATGTATTCCTCCGGCCGCATATGGTCGAGGTAAGTAAGATCGGGGCCTATCTGACCATCCTCTTCTTGGAATTTGTGGCAGGCCAGGCACCTTTTCTGCCGGAGGAAATCTTTCCCCAAACCTGGAACCTTCTCTTCCTCTTTTGCCTTGATGCGCTCCTGTTTCCTTACCCTCACCATCCTGGCCATCGGGGTCTCGTAGAAGGGCTCTCTCATCCGACTCTTCAGGAAATAAGAGATCATCTTGACCTGCTCGGGAGAAAGGCTGAACTTGGGCATGATGGAGTTTTCCAGATCTGCCTTAGGGTCCTCGATGGCGGTCTGAATTTGCTTCAGCCCCAACAAAGAACCCACCTGGCTAAGGTCAGGGCCGTATCTACCTCCCCCCAGCCCATCCACATTATGGCAGGTATCACAGGCGTTCGAGGAAAACAGCTGGAAGCCTTCCCAGGCCTTCTCCGCACCGAAGAGAGGTTTTAGCTCGTGGCAGCGATAACAACTGGCCTGTAATTCTTCCCCGGCCAGCACTTTGCGGGCTTCCAAACCGGGGACACCGTGAGAAATGATAAGATCCCGGGCCATCCCTTCCCCCAAGTGGCAACTGGTACAGCCGAGCTCATAAAGAGAATGGGGGTGGATGTCTGGATGTTCCTTAATGGGTTTGGGCCTGGCTGGCAGATTTGCTGACCTGCCTTGGGGGTGGCAAGTCAAGCAATGTTCTTGATAGGGAATGCCGCCGAGGTTAACGGAAATATCGGCTATGATCTCCGAATGACCCTCTCTGCCAGAATAATGCAGCTCTCGATCTTCTTTCCATCCTATGTAGACGGAAACAGCCCCGAGAACGAGTGTCAGAAAAATGGCCACCAGGAGAAACCGATTCACCCATGATGGTTCTTTGGGAGCAGGTTTCTCAGACATAAGAAGGAGAGGGTCTAAAAATACCTTATTGACCGCTCATTTTATTTCGTAATAGATCCCTGCGGTGCTCTTCTGATCCCCAGCTTTTACCAGGACAATGATCTGATACTTCCCCTTTTCTGAAAGGGTAAAATAGGCATCGTAACTCTTCATCGTCTCTTCATACTTCAGCGCCTTGATCTGGTCTTTTCCTTTGGGGTCGATCACCTTCATATTGACCTTGGCATCGGTGATCTCCTTCTCAGTTTTCCCGTCCTTCAATGCAACGGTGATATTATGGGTGGTGCCGGGTTCAATATCTTCTTTCATCTTCATGTCCCGGAGCATCTTCCTGTGGTCTTCATTGGGCATCACCATGAAAGTTATCTTCATCCCCTCAACGAGAACTTCCCTCGTATCCATCTTCATGGTTTCTTCCTTCATCCCCGCACCGTGACCGTGCTGGGCAACGGAAAGAGAAGGAAGAAGAAAAAAACTCAACCCTAATAATCCTAAGACCGAAAGCACTTTCTTCATAAAATCCATCCTCCTTTTTTTCCCCTTAGTAGGATAAGTCAATGGACGCCGCCTTGGCAATCCTATCTGCAAGCAGAGCCATGGCAAAGGCTTAGAATTTAACCTCTGAGGGTTTCAACTTTCCTCTCTTCAGAGCGCCTATCTTCATCTGGGCGAAAATCACCGGTATGAGGATCAACACTTGAATGGTAGAAGTGACCATACCGCCGATGATGGGGGCGGCGATGGGCTTCATCACATCGGAGCCCACACCCGTAGACCACATGATGGGCAGCAGCCCGGCCAGGACGACGCTCACGGTCATTAATTTGGGTCTCAACCGGACAACAGCTCCTTCCATCGTAGCCTCATATACATCCTTTTCTGTGACTGGCCCTTGCTGAAGTCTCCTGTCTAAGGCCTCGTGTAAATAGACCATCATGACCACACCGGTCTGGACGGCCACGCCATAAAGGGCAATGTATCCCACCCACACTGCCACGCTGAAGTTATAGCCCAGAATCTTTTGCAGGATTACTCCCCCGATCATGGCAAAGATCACGCCCAGCATCACGATCGAGGCTTCCATCACGGAATGGAAAGTCATGTACAGCAATACAAAGATTACAAAGAAGACGATGGGTAAAACGATTTTCAACCGCTCCTCGGCGCGAAGTTTGAATTCATACTGGCCGCTCCAGGAAAGGGAGTATCCGGGCGGAAGCTTCAGTTTATCGTGGACGGCCTGTTTGGCCTCACTCACATAGCTTCCGATGTCCCTGCCCACCACATCCACGTAGACATAACCGGTAAGCATCCCATCCTCATCCCGGATCATGGCCGGACCGGTGGTCAGGTAAATGTCCGCCAGCTGAGTCAATGGAACGTGAGCCACTAAACCGGAAGAGCCCGAGCTCCCCGTTCCCTTCATGCCCCCCATTCCCCCCATTCCGGCAGAGCCGCCCATACGTACCGGCACGAGAATTCTCTTTACCTTGTCCAGGTCATCTCGGAGTTCCCTAAGATACCTCAGGTTAACCGGATAGCGTTCGCGGCCTTCTATAGTCCGGGTGACATTCATCCCCCCCCAGAGCGGTTTGAATTATATCCTGGACCTCTCCGACGGTGAGGCCGTAACGGGCAATTTCTTCACGTTTGATTCGGATGTCGGTAAAATAGCCTCCGGCCACTCTCTCCGCATAAACGGACCGAGTCCCCGGCACTTCTTTAAGAATCTTTTCAGTATGGATGCCCAGTGCCTCGATCTTGCTAAGGTCAGCTCCGGAGATCTTGATTCCTACGGGAGTTCGAATTCCCGTGGTCAGCATGTCGATTCGAGCCCGGATGGGCATGGTCCAGGCATTTTGCAGCCCCGGGAACTGCATCTTTTTGTCCATCTCATTTACCAGTTCTTCATAGGTGATGGTGCGGTGGCTTCCCAATATCTTCTCCGCTGCTGGCCTCAGCCATTGGGGCAGGAAAGAATAATTTTTCTTCACTTTTCGCCACTGGTCCCTTGGTCTCAAGTGCACCACTGTTTCCCACATGCTGAAAGGAGCCGGGTCGGTTGAGGTCTCCGCCCGCCCAGCTTTTCCGAAGACCGTATGGACCTCGGGGAAGGTCTTGAGAATCTTATCCTGGATGGCCATGAGTCTTCCGGACTCGGTTACGGAGATGCCCGGACTGGTGATGGGCATGTAGAAGATCGTCCCTTCGTAGAGGGGAGGCATGAACTCACTGCCGATAGGGAAGAAGATGAGCAGCAGAACGGTCACCGGAAGGGCCGCGAAGCTGACGAGCAGAGTGGTCCATTTGTACTTCAAACCCCACTGCATGATGGGCTGATAAAGTCCGATAAAAAATTTGGAGACCGGGTTCTCCGACTCGGGTTTCAGTTTCTTGCCCCGGATGAATAGGGTCATCAACACCGGTACCAGGGTGATGGCCAATAGAGAAGAGGCCGCCATGGCAAAGGTCTTGGTAAAGGCCAGGGGTTTGAACATCCTTCCCTCCTGGGCCTCCAACAGGAAAACAGGGATGAAGGAGATGATGATGATGACCAAAGCAAAGAAGATGGGTCTGCCCACCTGTTTGGCTGCCCGGATGATGGTTTGGAAGCTCTGTTCCCTCTCCTCCTCGGTTCCCTCGGATAGCTTGCGATAGGCATTCTCCACCATGACAATGGAAGCGTCTACCAGGACGCCAATGGCGAGCGCAATCCCTCCCAAGGACATGATATTGGAAGTGATGCGGAGATAGTACATAGGAATAAAAGAGGCGATAACGGCAATGGGTAGGGCAAAGATAGGAACGAAGGCGGACCGAAAGTGGAGGAGGAAGATGATGATCACCACGCTGACCACGATCATCTCTTCGATGAGGGTTCTTTGCAGGTTTTCGATGGAGAGGTGGATCAGCTCCGAACGGTCATAGGTGGGGACGATCTTAACTCCTTTGGGAAGGCCTGGTTCAATCTCTTTGATCTTCTTTTTCACGTTATCGATCACATCGAGAGCATTTTCTCCGAACCGCATCACCACGATTCCCCCGGCCACCTCCCCCTGCCCATTCAATTCCACAATCCCTCTTCTCATCTCCGGGCCCAGAGTCACATTGGCCATGTCCCGCAAAAGGATGGGCGTCCCCTGTCTATTCGTTCCCACGACGATCTTCTCGATATCGGAGACGCTCTTGATGTATCCCCTTCCCCTCACCATATATTCTCTTCCGCCGAACTCCAGAAGCCTCCCTTCCACATCGCTGTTGGAGGCGCTGATCCTGGCCATCACATCCCGGATGGAGAGGTTATAGGCGGAAAGGCGATTGGGATCGATGTTCACCTGGTACTGTTTGACAAATCCGCCCACGCTTGCCACTTCGGCCACGCCGTCCACGCTGGCCAGGGCGTACCGGATGTACCAATCCTGGAGAGTTCTCAGATAGGCAAGGTCATATTCCCCTGGTTCGCTAACCAGAGCATATTGATAAACCCACCCCACCCCGGTGGCATCCGGACCGATCACTGGAGTTACGCCTGGGGGTAATTTCCCGGCGATCTGCTGCATATATTCCAGGACTCTGGGTTTCGCCCAATAGATATCGGTTCCATCTTCAAAAATCACATAAACATAGGAGAAGCCAAAGTCAGAAAAGCCTCTCACCGTCTTTACTTTGGGTGCTGAAATCAAGGCAGTGACAATGGGATAGGTGATCTGGTCTTCGATCAGGTCTGGACTCCTTCCTTCCCATGTGGTGTAAACAATCACCTGGACATCGGAAATATCAGGAACGGCATCCAGGGGGATTCCCTTTATGGAGTAGACTCCTCCCAGCATGAGCAGGAAAACGACGACAAAAACCATGAACCGGTTATTCGCGCAGTAATCGATCGCTTTTTCGATCATAGTCTTTCCTTATTTATTTCCCATGGGTTCCATGCTCCATACCGGCCATTCCTCCCACGGCTTCTTTGAATTTTGATTCGGAATCGATGAGGAAATTGGCGCTGGTTACGACACGCTCCCCCTCTTTGAGCCCTCTGATCACCACATAATAATGATCCACTTTCGTTCCTATTTTTACTTCCCTTGGTTCGAAGTATCCGGAACCCCGGTCGATCATGGCCACTTGCCGGAGACCCGTATCGATGATCGCCCCTTCGGGGACGGCTAGTTTCGTACCCAGGGGAACCTTGATTTCCACGTTGGCATACATCTCTGGTTTCAGCTTCTCGTGGGGGTTGGAAAACTCGAACCTTACCTTCGCTGTCCGGGTGGCCGGGTCCAGATAAGGATAGATATAAATAACCTTTCCTTTAAAGGTTTCTCCCCGATAATAGGATAGTTGAATGGTTGCCTGTTGCCCCAAACGGATGAGGGGAAGTTCGTATTCGTAAATATCGGCGTAGAGCCAGACGACGGAGAGGTCCGCCAATCTGTACAGGGCCATTCCGGGCATCACATTCATACCCTGATAAGCCGTTCTTTCCAGAACAAATCCATCGAAGGGGGAGTGAAGGGTTAGGGTTTTCCGCACCTGCCCGCTCTCTTCCAAAGCTTTGATCTGATCGTCAGTGATATCCCAGAGCTTTAGACGCCGCCGAGCCGGTTCCACCAGAGAACTCCCGCTCTTTACCAAGCTTTTGGCCGTACGGAGGGCGATGAGATACTCTTCCTGGGCAGAAACCAGCTCAGGGCTGTAGATGGTTAGAAGGGGCTCACCTTTCTTGACGTATTTGCCCGTGAAATTCACATAGAGATCTTCGATCCACCCCCCGATTTTGGGAGAAACGGTGACCAGCCTCTTTTCATCGTAATCGATCCTTCCTACGGTTCGGATTATTTTCTCGAGGTTCTTTTTCTCCACTGTGCCGAACCTAACCCCGATCATCTGCTGGCGTTCGGGAGAAATCTGGACCATTCCAGGGGTGACCTCCGTCATCTTTCCCTCTTTCTGGATCGACTCCAGAGTCAGCCCTTTCATCTCCATCTCCATATCCTGGTCTTTTTTCTTTTCTTCGGCTTTTTTGGCCTCATGCTTCATCCCCTGGCTTTGAGCCGTTACCGCTTTCTCCTGGCCACATCCAAAGGCCAGAAAAGGGATAACCAGGATGACCAAAAATAGATCCAACCAAATTAACCTTTTCATATTCGTTCCCCTAATATAAATAAACTGATAAAACTCAATCTTTCCAGCCCGCTCCTAATACTTCTTGTAGTTCAGCACGGGAAATACCCAAATTACTTCGTCTCCGCTCTGCAGACAGA
>JACRCA010000222.1 GCA_016234425.1 Deltaproteobacteria bacterium
AAGGATAATATGTCTGCCTGGTTAGCTGCCCGCTGTGACGCACCGGACTACGGCAAAGTAGTGGTTTATCGATTTCCCAAAGAGAAACTTGTTTTTGGTCCCCAGCAGATTGAAGCCCGCATCAACCAGGATACGGAAATCTCCAAGCAACTGTCTCTTTGGAACCAGCGTGGTTCGCAGGTGATCCGGGGAAACCTGCTGGCCATCCCCATCGAGAAATCCATCCTCTACGTTCAACCCCTTTATCTGGCCGCAGAGAAAGGGCAACTGCCAGAGTTAAAAAGAGTCATCATCGCTTTCGGAAACTCCCTGGCTATGGAAGAAAACCTGGAGCTTTCCCTCCAGCGCGTCTTCGGTGGCGAGCCATTGAGAGAAAAAGAAGTCCCCAGAGTGGCATTAGCAGTGGTTCCCGAAAAAGAAAAATCCGAACGCCAGATCGCGGGTGAAGCTCTGACGCACTACCGCAAAGCTCAGGAGCTTCTGCGCCAGGGTAACTGGGGAGGGTATGGGGAGGAGCTGAAGAGAATGGAAGAAGCCCTGAAGGCGCTGGAAAAAAGAAAATAAAACAGTAACGAGTTCGCAGTTCAGAGTTCGGAGTAAATAAATCGCCGAACTCCGAACTAATATAAACGCATTAAATAAATTGTCATTGCGAGGAGCATAGCGACGAAGCAATCGCAGGAAAAAACGAGATTGCCACGCCCTTCGGGCTCGCAATGACATGTAAAGAAATTAATTGCGTTTGTATTAAATGACTCCGAACTTTTAAGGAATTTTTATGAAGCGCGTTGTCCTGGGAACGGCCGGGCATATCGACCACGGCAAAACCTCTTTGATTAAAGCCCTCACTGGAGTGGATTGTGACCGCCTCAAAGAGGAGAAAGAACGAGGAATTACCATCGAGCTGGGCTTCACCTCCATGGTTCTGCCTAGCGGGCTGGAAATCAGCATTGTGGACGTTCCCGGGCATGAAAAGTTTGTCCGGCACATGGTTGCTGGAGCAACGGGCATAGACCTTGTGGCGCTGGTCATTGCAGCGGATGAAGGGATTATGCCCCAGACAAGGGAACACCTGGATATATGCAGATTATTACGGGTGAAGAAAGGGCTGATCGCCCTGACGAAAATCGATCTAGTGGAAAAGGACTGGCTGGATCTGGTCAGGGAAGAGATCAAGGAGTTTGTAAAAGGGACCTTCCTGGAAGGGACGGCCATCCTTTCTCTCTCTTCAGTCACGGGGGAAGGCCTGAAGGAGTTTGTGGAGGAAGTAGACAGGTTAGCCCGGGAAGTTGAAGAACGTTCTTCTGAAGGTCTCTTTCGGCTGCCGATTGACCGCGTCTTCACCATGAAGGGGTTTGGGACCGTGGTGACAGGCACGGTGATCTCGGGAAAGGTTACAGTAGGTGATTCTCTGGAGGTGCTTCCCCAGGGCCTGGAAACCAAAGTGCGGGGGATTCAGGCCCATGGGAAACCCCTCGGGTCGGCCACTGCCGGCCTTCGGGCAGGCGTCAACCTGCAAGGTCTGGAAAAGGCGGTCATCGATCGGGGCAATGTCTTAGCCCTCTCCCAGACTCTGAAGCCCACTTCTGTTTTAGACGTTGTCTTTCAGTTATTATCCAGCTCCCCCAGGCCGCTGAAGAATCGAACTCAGGTTCGCCTGCATTTGGGCACGGCCGAAACTATGGGGCGGGCTATCTTGCTGGATCAGGAAGAAATCAAGCCCGGGGAAGAGTCATTCCTGCAGATCCGACTGGAAGAGCCTATCGTCGCCCTTCCCGGAGACCGGTTCGTCATGCGCAGCTACTCTCCGCTCTTTACCATCGGTGGGGGGGAAGTCTTAGATGCTTTTCCATCACGGCATAAACGCTTCTCCCTGCAGGTTAAAGAAGAGATGGAAACGCTGCAGAAAGGTTCCGAAGATGAGAAGCTCAAACTCCGTCTCCTCAAAACCGGGCCGGCCGGACTTTCCTGGGCCGAGTTGATCATGCGGGCAAACCTGTTGCCAGCGAAATTAAAATCCATCGCGGAAAGACTTATCTCTGACGGCGAGATTATGGGCTATAACGGAGATCGGCTGCGGTACATTCATCCCCAGGTAATGGCGGACTTAAAGCGTTTCTGTCTGGATTACCTGAGAGAATTTCATCAGAAGAATCCCCTCCAGCCAGGGGCGATGAAAGAGGAGCTTAAGACCAAGCTTCCTCCCCAAGTGGATGCTCGCCTTTTCAACCATCTTCTTTCCACCCTGATGGAGGAGAAAAAGATCGCAGCTGAAAAAGAAACGGTCCGCCTTATTTCACACACCATCTCCCTGAGGGAGGAGGAAAAAGACCTACGCAAAAGGATTGTTCTCCTTTACGCCAAAGCGAAGCTCCAGCCTCCGGTGGTAAAAGAAGTCGCCTCCGAGCTCAGCGCCTCTGAAAACGATCTAAAGCCGGTCTTGCAGCTTCTGACCAAAGAGGGTACCCTGGTCAAAGTGAAAGAAGACCTTTACTTTCACCGCCAGGCTCTGGAGGAGCTGGAAGGGAAAATGATCAGCTTTCTTAAGGACCATAAAGAAATGAGCCCCACCCAGTTTAAAGAGATCTCCCGGGTTTCCCGCAAGTTCGCCATCCCTTTGATGGAGCACTTCGACGCCAAGAAGGTGACGATGCGCATCGGAGATAAGCGCGTCCTTAGGAAATGAATGATAGGGTGATAGGGAGATCGGGAGATGGGGAGATGGAAGGATTGGCAATGAAAGCCCGAAGGTTTATCAGGGTCCCCTAAGTTTCAGCCCACCGTGTATTTCTTCACGAAATCCTCATTGATGGTGACACCCAGGCCAGGTCGGTCTCGAATGATGACTTGGCCGTCTTTCACGGTGATGGGCTCGGCGACCAGCTCGTGGTGCAGGGGGTTATGAAGGAGCGAGTATTCTACGATGAAGGCGCTGGGCGAAGCTGCGCAAAGTTGCAGTCCTGCTGAGAACATCACCGCTCCGCCCCACATATGGGGAGCCAAACCCAGCTGGTAGGTCTCAGCAAAGGCGGCGATGCGCAGGCCTTCGGTAATCCCGCCGCAGATGGCCAAGTCAGGCTGGAAGATATCCACTGCTCGTAATTCTACCAGATCCCGGAAGTCAAATCGGGTAAACTCGCTCTCGCCGGCGGCAATGGGTATATCGGTGGACGCGCGAACCTCAGCGCAACCCCGTTTGTTGTCCGCACTCACTGGTTCTTCGAACCAAGCGAGGCGATAATCGGCCACTTCCCGACAGAAGCGCTTGGCTTCGGTTACATTGTAGGTGCCATGAGCATCCACCATCAATTCCATCCCATCTCCCAGCGCCTGACGAGCGGCCCGGACGCGCCGCACAGAACTCGCTACATCGCCGTCCATGACCCCGACGCGCATCTTTACTGCCCGGAACCCGCCCTGTCTCACGTAGCCCAAGAGCTGTTCACCGATGCCCCTCTCATCCGCCCAGCCGCCGGAGGCGTATGCGGGTAGGCGGTCGTGACACTTGCCACCCAGCAATCGGTGAATCGGAGCACTTAATGATTGGCCACGGATATCCCATACGGCCATGTCGATTCCGCTGATGCCTGATAGGGTAATACCCCTCCGGCCCAGGATGGGGAAAACCCGCCCGCGAGATAGGGCGAACTGGGCACGCGACCCGCTATACATCAGCTCCCAAAGACGGGCAGGATGCCGGGGATCCTGGCCGATCAGAAGTGGGGCCAGTTCCTGTTCAATGGTGGACACCAGGGCCCGCTGGTTTCCCAGGCTGCCCACGGTCGCTTTGGCCTCCCCGTAGCCAACTAACCCTTCGTCCGTCTCGACCAGTACCAGAGTGGTGTTGAAAGAAACATTGCGACCGAAGTCGCTCACTGACGCCTTTTCTTCTGGAATCGGCACCTGCAGCCAGGCTGCCTTGATAGATGTAATTTTCATTGTCAGAACTCCTCCGTCAAAATTTTTGCTTATAAGGTATTATAAGAGTTTGGGGAAAGATTTCAACCCTCCAAGATTTCTCGCTACCCCCATTTTTCCAAAACTGAGAGCAGGCAAGTCCTCAAGGCCTGCGGCAAAATTTGCAATCGGAAGAGGGGAGAGGTATATTAAAATAGATTATCCTAAAATCATTTTTGCGGGAGAACCTGTCATGAATAACGATTTTTCGCCCCTCTTTCAGCCTTTAACCATTGGCCGGGGAGCGAAGAAAATAACCCTTAAGAATAGGATGGTCATGGCCCCGATGGTTACTTGCTTGGCCAATAGTCTCGGGGAAGTAACCGAGAGGATGGTAGATTACTATGTGGAACGAGCCAAAGGTGGCGTGGGGACGATCGTTGTGGAGGCCGTGGATATAGATGATAAGATGCTTTTCAATCGCCTGGGAGTTTTTCATGATCGATTTATTTCGGGGCTTGAGGTTCTTGCCTCCAGTATTAGAGAAAATAGAGCCGTCGCCATCGCGCAGATCAATCAAACAGGTATCCGTGGAAATCTCCCCGGGCCGGATGATCTGTCCAAAAAACAGGTGAGAGGGATGATCGAAGCTTTTGGGAGGGCTGCCGAAAGGGTGAAGAGAGCCGGATTCGATGGGGTCATGATTCACGGGGCCCATGGATACCTGATCAGCTCTTTCCTTTCTCCCTTAACCAATCACCGCAAAGATGAATATGGGGGGGACCGGGTACAAAGAGCAAAGTTTGCAGTAGATGTGATCAAGTCTGTGCGAAGTGAAGTAGGGGAGGATTTCCCCATTTTTTTCCGGATGAACGGGGATGATTTTCTTCCAGGAGGGACTACGGTAGAAGATGCCATGGTGACAGCTCCAATGGCCGAGGCTGCCGGCGTGGATGTGATCGCCATCGGAAGTGGAGTAGGGATCATGGCCCATGACCTTTCCCTGGGAGATAATAAATCTTACTTTCACATGATCATGCCCATGTACCTGCCGCGAGGCTGCCGGGTCGAACTGGGAGCAAGAATCAGGAAATTATTGAAAGTCCCCATGAGCATTGTGGGAAGGATCAATGATCCTTATCTCGCCCGAGACATCATCGCTGCGGGCAAAGCAGACCTGGTAGATCTCGGCCGGCAATTGATTGCTGACCCCTATTTCCCCCAAAAAATTGCCGAAGGTCAAATCGACGAGATCTGCCAGTGCATTGCCTGCAATTATTGCCATGGAAAGCGCATCAGAGCCATCAAACAACTCCGTTGCGCCATCAATCCGTGGGCCGGTCGAGAAGCAGAATTGAAAGAGATCAAGCCAGCTTCGATTCCCCAAAAAGTAATGGTCATTGGAGGTGGCATTGCAGGCCTGGAGGCAGCCAGGTGGTTGGGAAAAAGAGGACATCGGGTTTCCTTGTACGAAAAAAGCCCGGGGCTGGGTGGGCAGGCATTGCTGGCAGCCAAACCGCCTAATAAAGAGGAGATGCAAACTTTCACCGATTTTTTAACTAAGCAAATCGAAAAGCTCGGTATCGAAATCCATCTCAACTGCGAGGTTACTCCTGAGTTTGTGGTCCAGCAAAAACCGGATGCGGTCATCGTGGCCACTGGGGGAAGACAGATCCAGCCCCGAAACATCCCGATCGATCCAAAGACGAGAAGAATTTATGCCTGGGAAATTCTTTTGGGAGAAGAGAAAAATTTGGGTAGGAAAGTGGTTGTTCTCGGGGGAGGATTCGTATCCGCGGAAATTACTGAATTCATGTGCGAAAGAAAGATGGCCGAGGAAATCACGATCATTGAGATGAGAGAAGCGATTGCCTATGACATGGAGCTCAATTTCAGGCAGATGCTGATTGAGAGGTTGTGGGAGTTTGGAGTGAAAATGGTTCCCAATTTTGTCATCAAAGAAGTGACGGCTAAAGAAGTCATCGGAAAGGATGTGAAAACCAACAGGGTGAAGAGAATTCATGCAGACTCGGTCGTGATCGCCCTGGGCACTGAATCAGTGGATTTTTCTATCGAAGCCATCCAGAAGGCTGGCATTAAGGTTCTTTCCATCGGTGATGCCCACGAGCCCCACGGAATAGCCGAAGCGGTAAGGGATGGCTATTTAGCAGGAATTTCTATTTAGTTACACCCACCTTGACTTGCCCCTCCAGATTTTATAGACTTGCAAAAGGGCTGAATGAAGGAGAAATTTCAGGAAAACTTCAGGGTCTTGGATGGAGGAATGAAATGCCGTCCCTTAAAGAGATTGACGAAATACTCAAAGCCCATAAGGAAGAACTTTATAAAAAATATTTGGTGGTAGAAATTGGAATTTTTGGTTCTATTGTGAGAGGTGAGCAGAAGAAAAGGAGCGATATAGACATCCTTGTCGAATTTGAAAAGGTTCCAGACCTGCTTAAATTCATCAACCTCGAAAGATATCTTTCAAGGCTTTTGAAGAAGAAAGTTGACCTTGTGAGTAAAAAAGCTATTCGTCCAGAATTGAAAGATAGAATTTTGGGTGAAGTGGTTTACGTATGAAGCGAAACCATAAGCTTTTTGTAAAAGACATATTAGACTGCATAGAAAAAATCAATGAGTTCATAGGGGATATGGACTTTGATAAATTTATGCAAGATGATAAAACGAAAAGTGCGGTAGTGAGAAAGCTCGAGATAATAGGTGAAGCCACTAAAAATATTCCAAGACAGATTAGAGAGAAATATAGAGAATTACCATGGACTGATATGGCAGGGTTGAGAGATAAAATTGCTCATTTCTATTTTGGCATCGATTACGAGATTGTCTGGGAGGTTGTCAAAAAACGGCTGCCTGAAATAAAACCTATCATCCATAAAGTCCTAAAAGAGATGGAGGAATAGAAATGGCACTGCCCCCTCCTGGCAAGGAGCGAGGCCTCATAAGGACATCCGAGAAGGGAAATTAAGTGAGCCAATATTGGCAGCGGATTTAGGGGACGTCCTCATTGGGAGGGCTCCACTAGAATATCAGCATGCGAGTATATTTGGAAAGGGATTGAACGGACGTTCGTGCAGAAATTGTATAACAACTTGCGATTGCCAAAATCATATGAAAATCTTTAAGCACGTTCTGCACGGACGTTATATATCAAAGTGGAGGGAGAACAGACTCCAAAGGGTGAAATAGAAAAAAATTATTTCGTATGTTACCAGACATTCCTCAAAAAAGAAACCTCCTGTAAAGAGATAAGAGTAAGCAGCACCAAACTCAGGTTTCGTTTGTTTCTTTGTTTCTCTTTGTTTCGGGTCGGACCTGGGCAACTATACGATATTGCAAAGGAAGAGCCCTGCAAATAGCTTTTTTTGGCCTTAGAACGGCATTTTCAAACCTAAAAACATCCTTCTGAGGCGATAGAGATGCCAGGGGCTAACCGCTGCTACCAGCCCGGGTATGTATGGCACATATTACCCATCGGTGCCATAAGAGAGAATTCCTTTTAAAATTTGCCCGAGATCAACCTCGGTGGTTACATTGGCTTTTTGAGGCCAAGAAGCGTCTTGGGACCTCCATCCTGAACCATGCCTTGACCTCGAACCATATCCACCTTGTCCTAATGGATGATAAAGGGGAAGAGGTCATATCCGAGGCCATGCAACTGATTGCGGGCAGGACCGGCCAGGAATCCAACCAGAGGAAGAATCGCAAAGGGGCCTTTTGGGACGATCATTATCACGCCACCGCTGTAGAAGGGGAGACCCATTTAAGTCCATGCATGGTCTATATTGGTGTGAACATGGTTCGAGCAGGCGTTGGGGCTCATCCTTCAGAGTGGCCATTTTGCGGGTATAATGAAATCCAGAGCACACGGCAGAGATATTCTTTAATCGATTCCGAGAGACTGATGGATTTATTCGGGATTCGGAATATGGAGGAGCTCAAGGAGAGGCACAGGGGCTGGGTGGAAGAGGCTTTGGAGAAGCAGAGCTACTGGGAGCGACAGCCGCGGTGGGCAGAGAGTATCGCAATTGGGAGCGAGGGATTCGTAAGAGATACGAAAGAACGACTTGGGGCAAGGGCTAAGTGGCGGGAAATCGTAAGGGCGAATGGATCATATGAGTTACGAGACCCACCAACTGCTTACGGGGCTGAATTTGGCCTTGAAAATGCAGGTTTAAGGCAAGAAAATGCCTTTTACTGGGACATGTCTTATTGAAAATCAATGACTTGTCTGGGTCCGACCCGGAAGAAAAATCATATGACATATTTTAGATTTCATTCTTCCCAACGAACCATCCGCTGCTTATGTTCCAAATACGGTTCAGCGAGGAGTAACATTTAATGTCCACCAACTGACGTATTCCGTCCTTTTTGTTGAAAACTTAGATTAATTAATTGCCTTAACGAATATAATCTTCTTCCATTGCTCCCCAACGCTTTTCTTAATCGTGTTTCCCGAGCAGCCAACTGTTGGAGATAACCAATGATTTCAGGAGGAAAAGCATTTCAGTTCAGTACCTTTTTGGCATAGAAATTGCTTTTTTATCTTGGCTTTCCCCGATTCCTAACGCGGCCTTTGAACCCATAAGAAAATTGAGGAAAACAAGAAGGTATGTTAAAATAAAAAAATTGTTTGTTGAATTTAGTGTGATATCTTCTGTATGAAAAGAAAAAAAATTTGGCAAGACGGAAAAGGTTTGACGCTGGTCGAGTTAATGTCCGTGATCGGGATCATCAGCATCCTTGCGACCATCGCGATTGCGGAGTTTAAAAATTACGTTATGTGGACATACGAGACCGCAGCCAAGGAGGATCTGCGAAAAGCTTACAATGCATCCTTCCTATACTTTACTGATAATCCCGATGGCAGGATTACTCCTGCCATTCTGGATTCGTACGGATACAAAAGAACACCCCAGGTGAATTTAAGGATTCTAAAGAATACATTTTCAGAGCTTTTGATCACTTCCTCTTTCACTGTACCAGGGTCCCAGATCTTCAAGGTGGACATCAGCGGGGCTATTGTGCCTGTAAGTATGTTTGGGGTTTTATTAGCGAGCACAGCGGGAATGGGTGCGAAACCCGGATCAGCACAGGACCCGTGGGCCAATAACCCCTCCATCCCAGAGGTTCAACGATTCGATGCCTCAACGACCGCAGGTGACCAGGAGGTCAGAACTCCCGCGGACGCAGTTGAATCGCTAAACGCCAATTCTCTGGCTAAGAATGAACTGCAGATGGCTTACGATGCCGCCTGTTCATACCTCGCCGATAATCCTGAAGGAATCATAACGATAGACATCTTAAAAGCGGGGGGATACACTCCCAGCGGGGATGTGAATCTGGTCATTGCTAACGGCACCCTTCCAGGCTTATCGATGATCGCTTATTCCTCTCTTCCTGGAAGCCAGACCTATTCAGTCGATTTCGCCGGCACTATTACCCCTTAAATCGCAAATATGCTCATCCTGGAAACGCTTCTTCCGTAAAATGGGCGTAAGCTGGATCAGTGGGGGTAAGATGGGTCAATCCATGAATTTAGGAATTTTGGGTTGACAAATTTTCAAGGTCTGGAGATTGATATCTTTCCAACATTATTAACCTTATGAACCCCTGCGTAACCATCGATACATTGCCCATCCTCAGTCTCTGGTTGATCCATTTCCGAGCTGCCAGCTGTTGTTTTTCTAATTATTTTCCCCGATTTTTTCTCATTAATTTGACCCAACAAAAAATTTACCAGATTGTTTTGAGGGGAGCGACGGTTCCAGATGGCTGCAGGCCACGATCCGGGGAGAGATGGAGGGTAGGGGGTCAGGGTTGACAATTTGAAATACTTCTTAAAGGTACCTCATGGCGCGAAGACCGCGAATCTTTTATCCTGGAAATGGGGGACCACCTTAGAAAATTTAATTGAAGGATAGCGGGATAGAAAATCAAGGGTCTATGCCCAGGGCAGGGAGTGGAGGGGAAGACTGTTTCTTCAATTCTCTTCTGTAAATAGCTTATAGAGCTTTTGATTTGACTCTGCGTCCAGCTCTCCTCGTTCTAATTTCTGGAAGAAGAGCGACTTCAACGGGTCGGCCAATAGCCGCGCAAATCTCCGTCCGACGCTCGGCTCCTTATACTGGAAGAAATCTTCCATGTAGGCAAATACCGAATAAAACAGGTTGCCAAAATAGTAATACCTGTCCAATACTCCAAAGGCAAAGAGCGGGATCACATCGGTCACGTTCACCCAGTCAGGATAGATTGTACGGTCGCCGATCATCTTGATCTGGGGTTTACCGAAAGCTTCCACAGCCATTTTTATATAATCGCTCACCATCGGGTCTAAGCCCATCTTGGCGGCTCCAATCCAGTCTGTGGCCACGATGTCTTCGCTGCCAATGATGGTCTCCGTATGGTTCGGGTTTTTATCGGCAAAAATTCCAAACGGCCCATCGGCGCTGATGTAGGCATCGATCAAAGCAAAATGGACGGGGAAATGTTTGATGAATTCGATGGTGGTCGAAAAAATGTCCCTTCTATGATGGTACTCCAAAAATTTGTTTTCCATCGGCAAAGCGCCGTAAATATTCTTGATCGTGAGGGTGTAGAAGGCGTAAGAGTGGGTTTTATTCTTGGCGAAGGCGATACGGAAGTCCGCATTTTTCCATTCGCGATTGACAAAGTGTTTTCCTAATTTCCCGGAGAAGGAATATTCCTCAAGATTTTCTGAAAGGTCGATAATACGATAATTCTTCTCCGTGAGCCCGATATGGCGGGCAACTGTTTTGACCTCCCGGTTCGTAAAGAAAACGCCGTAGGTGCTCCTGGCCTCCGCGCAAGCCAGATTTCGGTATCCCCGTTCGAACATTCGACCCATCAGATGCTCTACCAGCTGAGGATCAGTGTAAGTGGAAGGGTCTTTCGTGGAATACATAAACATGAAGTTGGGCTTGACAACGATCGAGAAATCTTCTTTGCCCTTGCCAGATTGCTCCCAGGCTGTGTCCAGTTTTCCGTAGAAGCCCGTCATTTCCAGAACATCATCCAGGGCTTTAAATTTGTCGCTCCCTTTTATGGCGGCAACTTTTACGACCCGGTTGGAGTTGATACTTCCCAGGTTGAGCGTGTCCATGTCCTCTTCCAGAGCATAGAATATTTTGCCCGCCTCATCGCGCAGAACAACCAGCCGGCGCTGAAACACAGCCGTGGGAAAGTGGTCGTTATTGATCTCCAGCAGATTGTCCTCAACCACCTGTAAAGTTTCGGCCTGCTCTGCGGATAATCTCTGACAGCCATGTTCGCTGATGTCGAGATCAAGAGCAGCCAAATGGCTGATCATTTTTCCCAACTCCCGGGATATTTTGTCCGTCAGATAATTTTCCCTGTTTTTCCGGAGAACATCGGAACGAATCTTTACGAGGATTCGACCCGAGGAAGAGTTCAAGGCACAAAAATAATTGTAGTACAGCTTTGGCCAGCGCAGGTTCTTAAAGGTGGATTTTTCGGCCTCTCCCAGGGTCTGATCGACTACAATAAAATATTCCTTCTGTAAGGATTCTTCCGAGATAATAATCTTTCCCTCGCGAACCCGCACTCTATGGGGTGTCAGGCCTAGCCCCAGCGTATGGAGGTGGGGAAGCCATTCCTCAATATCGCTTAGAGACTCGGGCGGAGTAAGACGGTTATGATTTGGCATCAAAGAAAAGGGCACATCAAAGGTAGGATACTTTTCGTAATCAAAATGGATCTCAACTTTGGCATGAACCTGGCGCAGGTGTTTGGGCAGAAGGGATTTCCTAAATTCACTCCGCGACACCTGGTATCCTTCCAGTACTTGATAGATGGGACCTTCATAACGGTACACGCCTTCTGCGATGTCCAGGTCTAACCCTTCGATGATTCGGTCTGTCAGCACGTATCTCGCAAAACTTCTATCCGCCTCCTCGATGATCAGGGCGATATCCCAGAAAGTCTCGTCATCTCCCCAGGGAAAGTCTTTGTCGTGGATTCCCGAGAAAAAGAAGAAATTTTGGCTCATTCCATTTTCCGATTTGAGTTTTCCATACAAGACCAGGTTTTCGTATTCCGTATGGTAAATGGGGCTTAACTTGGCCAGGTACGTATCCCTGATCTCGCCATAGCAAAAGGTGTAGAATTCAGCTAAGGTCCTAAATTTTGTGGTCAGAGAAGAAGTATTGGTCACCTCGAAGGAGGCGAGCATGGAAGGCAAACTCTGGAGGCGAAAATGCAGTATGCCTGAGAATAGAGAGGGTCCCTCTGCCGAATGTCCACTATAAATTCGGGTAAACAGCCGGGTCATATCTTCTAATAGATCGCTCTTGTGAGGGTCATCGTAGATAACTTTATAACCGTAAAGGAAGTAATCGTTCCCGTCGTTGCCGGTAAATCCAAATGAGTAAGTCATATGCCTTTGGCCAGTTTCCCTTTCGGGTCTGAAAAGGCTGAATTCGCCATTGCGGATGGGCAGTTTCTGCCCTAGTGGCTTGAACGAAACAGTTCCTTCCAGTACAGCTTGGCGACCGGACAACTTACAAAAATCACTCACCTCTTCGATTTGAATCGTTACTTCAAAAGAGAGAAGGTTATTCTGTTTCTTTCCCAATTTTTCAGCCGCGGCAAAGTCATCCTCGCCTCGGGCCAGATATCCCGACATTCCCTCCGAAAATCGCAGCCCAATCTTTTTGGTTTCTTTGGCGCCTATTGCCATATGAAGACCCTCACACCCCCTGCCCACCCTCTGGAGTAATCGAACTCACTCTACAGGGCAAGCCCTCCCCCGTCAAGAGACTGTGTCATAATTCGTCATATCAAGATTGCCCTGGGTTCCCGCTTTCGCGGGAATGACGGCTCCTTTTTTCGATTACGACATAGTCTCCAAGGGGGAGGGGGGGAAGCATCAAATGTGTTTAATATGGATGCTTAACTTTTCATTTACTTTTTTGCAGAAAGAAAATCTAAAATGGCCTGATTCACCTCCTGGGCTTTTTCCAAGAAAAGCAAATGAGCCGCATCGGGAAAAACCTTTAGCTGAGCGCGGGGGATCTTTTGGGCTAACTCCTGAGTCAGGGCCAAGGGCATGACCCGGTCTTGAGCCCCGGCCAGAATCAGGGTGGGCTGCCGAATCAGGTGGGCGCGATGAACGCTGCTGAAATTCATTGCGGCTGTCGACTGGCGGGTAAAGGCGTAAAGCGGCTGGGGGTTTTCCAGGCGGATGGAAACACAACGGATGAGCAGTTCAGGATTCTTTTGAAAAAAATTTGCAGCTGCAGCCAGATCCATACCGCGACGGATAATTTCCTCTGGCGGCAGGCCAGCTAAAGCGGCAACTTCGTCCCATAATGCTTCTGTTAATTTCAAATATTGCGGTCCCCCGCAAGAAGTGGCCATCAAGACGAGCCGATCCACCAGAACCGGCTGACTCAGAGCTAACTCCTGGGCAATATATCCGCCCAGGGAGACCCCTACCACGTGAGCCTTTTTGATGCCCAAGGAGCGCAACAGACCCTCTGCGTCAGAGGCCATAAGGGCAACAGAGTAGTCCCCGTCCGGCTTTTCACTCTTACCCACCCCCCGATTGTCAAAGATGATCGTCCGGAAGCGCTGAGCCAGCTTGGGGGTCTGGAGAAACCACATGCCAGATGGGTAGCCAAGACCCTGGATCAGCAAGACCGGATATCCTTTTCCCCGCTCCTCGTAGTACATCTGAATGCCGTTAATCCTTTTGAATGGCATGAATTCCTTCCTTTCACGATGGTCCCCAATGGATCAGCGCTGCAGCATAGGTAAAGCCGATGCCGACTGCTGCCAGAACTATTTGGGAGCCTCGTTTTATGACTCCCCTTTCCAGAGCTCGGTCAAGGGAAATAATCACGTCGTGGGGACCATGATGGCCGACATCAGCCATAATCCTTTGAATGAGTGCTACGAGATGCTTGGGCATCTGTTCGGCTAAGCAAGATTCTACTGCTTCTGGATGGGCTACCTGAAAGAACATCAGCTCGGTGTTCAGGATATCTGGACTGAAAGGATGGACTGTTCCTCCCCCAGAATGACCGCGGCTCCTGCTACTTGAGGGTGGCTCTCGATGGCCTGTTCAATTTCTGCCGGATAGATGTTGATGGTGCCCGAGATTAGCATATCCTTCTTGAGAAACGAATTTAATAAAAAGAGGGATGAGCTGGGGATCAAACTGACTGCCGGCCTTTTTC
>JACRCA010000224.1 GCA_016234425.1 Deltaproteobacteria bacterium
ACGAAAAACTTCCCCATTTGAAAATTGTTATTGTTACAAAAGGAAGGATTGAAGAGGGAGGCCTGGACTTCGGGAAATTAATCGAAAAGGGGTCCCCCTATTTCGACCCGGTAAAGACAAAGGCTGATGATCCAGCCTTGATTATCTACACTTCCGGCACAACTGGTCCCCCCAAAGGAGCCCTTCATGCCCACCGAGTCGTGCTCGGGCATGTGCCCGGAGTAGAATTCTTCCATAACTTCTTTCCCCAAAAAGATGACCTTTACTGGACCCCGGCGGATTGGGCATGGATCGGAGGGTTGATCGATGTCCTTCTTCCAAGCTGGCATCACGGCATCCCGGTGGTGGCCTACCGGGCCAAAAAATTCGATCCTGAACAGGCTTTTTATTTTATCTCCAAATATGGGATCCGCAATGCCTTCATGCCGCCTACTGCCCTGAAAATGATGCGCCAGGTGAAGGACCCTAAGAAACGCTATGACTATAAGATGCGGACGATTGGCTGCGGCGGGGAAACACTGGGAGAAGAACTCCTTGACTGGGGGAAAGAGGTCATGGACTTGGTGATTAATGAATTCTACGGACAGACCGAAGTGAACCTCGTTGTCGGGAATTGTAGCGAAATTATGGAAGTCAGGCGAGGCTCCATGGGAAAACCGATCCCTGGACATGAGGTGGAGGTAGTAGATGAAGGCGGGAACATTGTTCCTCCGGGCGTTGTGGGCGAGGTGGCCATCCAGCGACCGGACCCGGTGATGTTTCTGAATTACTGGCGCAATCCGCAGGCGACACAGGAAAAATTTATTGGCGACTGGTCCCTAACCGGAGATTTAGCAAAGAAGGATGAAGACGGGTACTTTTGGTTCGTCGGCAGGAAAGATGACCTCATCACCAGTTCAGGATACAGGATTGGGCCGGCGGAGATCGAAGATTGCTTGATTAAGCATCGCGCCGTGGCCATGGCCGCGGTCATTGGTAGCCCCGATAAGGTGCGAGGAGAAGTGGTCAAGGCCTTTATCATCCTTAAAGAAGGCATTCCAGCCACAAAAGAACTATCCGCAGAAATCCAGGAATTCGTAAAAACACGTCTGGCGGCTCATGAGTATCCGCGGGAGATCGAGTTTGTTAAAGAGTTACCCATGACCACGACAGGCAAAATCATGCGCCGGGAGTTAAGAAAAATGGAGATGGAGAAGAAAGGCGGAGGAGGGTTTTCTCATGGAAAAAACCGGATCTTTTGATCTCAGAGAGCCTAAAATACAAAAAGATGAGATTCTCGTAATCACGGACAAATATTTCAAACTTCAAAACGCCGCTATCGTTACAGGTGCAGCCAGTGGAGTGGGGAGGGCGACGGCGATTGCCCTGGCCGCCAACGGGCTCACAGTGGTGGGAACAGATACCAACGAAAATGGCGGGCGGGAAACAGTGGAGATGGCCAAAGATCTCGGCGGTCGAGTTGTCTTCATACGGGGAGATCTCAATAAAGATGAAGACATCGAGAATCTCGTAAAAAAAGCCGCTCATTATGGAACCATTAAATTCTTGGCTAACATCGCCGGAATTCAGCACATCGACTCAATAGAGACTTTTCCCATGGAAAAGTATGATTTGATGCAGCGAATCATGCTCCGCGCCCCTTTCTTCCTTTCCAAGCTCTCCATTCCCCATATGAAAGCGAGTGAAGACGGTACAGGAGTAATCGGGAACATGTCTTCCATTCATGGGCATATAGTAACCCAGAATAAACCAGTTTATAACATCACCAAATTCGGCCTTAGGGGCTTGACCCAGTCCATCGCCGCAGAAGGAGAGGGAAAGATTCGCTCTTTCAGCGTGAGCACGGGTTTTGTGAGAACTCCTCTGGCCCTGAACCAGATCCCGGAACAGGCCAGGCAGCGGGGCATTTCTCCCGAAGAGGTTGTGAGGAGTGTAATGATGGGAAGATCTCAAGTCAAAGAAATGATGACCCCCATCGAGGTGGCCAATCTCTTCATTATAGGATATTCTTCCTTAGGAAAATATCTCATCGGTGGAGACCTTCTTTTCGACGGAGGAATGGCTAAGACCTACTAAAAGAATTTCAATATGACCCACCCTCCCTCTGGATGGGGGAGGGAAGGGTGGGGGTGGCCAAGAATCTCCGGGAAAACCTTACAGATTCAGAGGAGCATTAGAATTGATCCGGGAAAGTGTTACACCCTCCCCTTCACCCTGTGGAGTAATGTTTCATACTCCACAGGGTAAACCCCTCCCGTCAAGGGAGGGGAAGGGGTTGGAGGTTATCCACTAATAACCCCGATCACCCAATAAAAAGAATCGCCAAAAAGGAGACTCAAATGACCGGAAGAGAAATAACCCAGATGGCCTTTGAGCTTAAGGAACCGCCAAGATTGCCCGTGACTGTGATCGGCGGCGGAGCCTGGAACGTTCATCTGGCTGGAAAAACTTTTGCTGGGATTAAGGAAGACCCGGAAAAAATCGCCGAGGTTTTTATTCAGGCTTACGAAGGCGTGGGACACGACCTTCTCTGGTCTGGGTCGAACTTCATCAATTACCCCATTCATTTCTTAGGTTGTCCAATCAAGGATGACTCATCCGATGGGCCAGCCCTCCTGGGAACTGTCATTAAGTCTCTGAAAGAAGTGGAATCTCTGAGCATCCAGAAAGTCATGCAAACCCCTACCATGCAGGGAATCATCCACTCCCACCATTTAGTGGCCGCGGCCATAGGGAAAAAAACCCTGGTTATGCCCACTCAATGGGCTCCGTTCTCCTGCGCCGCGCGCATCTTAGGTGTGGAGGCTGTGATGACCGCCACAATCGAAGACCCTGAAGGCCTCCTCCGCCTTCTCGATTTTTCAACGAAATTAACCTGGGCTGTGCTGGGGCCCATCTTAGAACACCCGGACATCCTGGGAGCAAACTTTTCTGACCCGGTGGCTTCCGGGGATATGATTTCTCCTCCAACCTTCCGCAAGTTTGCCGCTCCCTTCCTGAAAGAGCTGGTGAAAAGAGTTCAAGCGAAAGGTAAATATGCCATGATTCATGTCTGCGGAGATACTTCCAGGATCCTCCAGGATATCGTAGACATTGGCCCCAATTGTTTCAGCCTGGAGAAGAAAGTAGACCTGCGCGCGGCTAAAAGAGTTTTGGGAGGAAAAGTATGCGTAGCTGGTAATATTTCCCCTACGGGCGCCTTCTTGACAGGAAAGCCAGAAGAAGTCGTGTCTGAGGCCAGGGAGTGCGTCGAGGCCTGGGGGAAAGGTGGAGGCTTTATCCTCACTTTGGGATGTGATTTTGCCAAAGCTGTCCCTCTGGAAAACATCTTGGCTTTAATGTCCATGAAACGATAAACCCCCCACCCTCTCCCTCCCCCCGTACGGGGGGAGGGTTGGGAGGGGGTGAGAGCCATAATTATTGGATTGACAGAATTCATAGAGTTTGGTAAATATTGCCCATTGTTCTCTCTCCTATCCGGCAGCAGGATAAATTGCCAAGGTGTACGAGAAGATTTTCTAAAGGAAAGAAAGGAGGTGATTCGTTCACACGGGGAATAGCGATGGTGAATTGGCAGGGGAAAAATGTTTTAACCATGGACCAAAATTTGTTCTGAAGGGAGGGGAAATTCATGAAAGCTAAATATTTGCTCTTTACTCTGGTTTTTGTTTTGGCCTTGGCCTTGACGACCAGCGCCTTTGCCCAGGCAAAATTCAAATGGCGCGCAGGTAGTTGCTGGACTCCCGCTATTAATATAATTGATTCCGACCGATACTTTGTTAAAATCGTCAATGAGATGAGCGGGGGGCGACTTACGATCACTCACCATCCGGCGGGTGAAATCGTACCAGCTTTCGAACTGTTTGACGCTGTTTCCAAGGGAGCACTGGAAGGCGGCTTTGAGTGGCCCAGCTACTGGACGGGTAAGAACTCTGCCTTCGATTTACTCGGCTCGGTCAATTTCTGGTTTACGCCGCCTGATTACTTCACCTGGACGTATCATGGAGGGGGTCTGGAACTAACTCGGGAGCTCTTTGCCAAGTATAACATCCATTATGTGCCAACAGGAATGACTCCTTCGGAATCCGGGTTTCGCACCAATAAGCCGATTCGGTCCCTCGCGGATTATAAAGGGATGACCCTGCGAACACCCCTTACTCAGACAATGTGGATTTTAGAGCAAATCGGCGCCAAGCCGGTCAAGATTCCTGGCGGCGAGATCTACATGGCTCTTAAGTTGGGGACAATCGATGGTGCCGAGTTTTCCAACGTGAGCTGCGACTGGGGAATGAAATTCCAAGAGAATACCAAGTACTGGAATGTCCCCTGCTGGTTCCAACCATCATCCCTGTTAGGAATAATGATCAATATGGATGCCTGGAAGAAATTACCCGCCGATTTGCAGGCCATCGTGGAAGCGGCTGGTAAGGCTACCGTACTCTGGCATAATGGTCATTCGAACTGGCTGGACATCGCGGGAACGGAAAACTTCAAAAAAGCAGGCGTCATCATCACAAGGTTGAGCAGTGAAGACCTGGCTAAGTTGGAAAAATTGTCGGTAACCTTCATGGAGAGGGAAGCGGCCAAGAATCCAGATTATAAGAAAATCGTCAAGTCCATTATGACCTACCTAAAGGGTTATGCCCCGGTGCGTGATTGGCAAGAGCCGTTCGGTTTTGGACGCAACCCAACCATCTATCCAAAGGTTGATTAATGCTTGGGAGGTCCCATGCGGCCCTCCCCCGAAGAGACTGTGTCGTAACGTCATTGCGAGGGAGTGAAACGACCGAAGCAATCTCGCCAAGGGCGGGATTGCCACGCTCCCTTCGGTCGCTCCCAATGACAAAAAGGGATTGTGACACAGTCTCGAAGGGGAGAGGTCTCGGTAAATCCAAAAAGGAGGTAGGTTATTCGTGCGGCGGCTTCTAAACATCTTTGATAGTATCAGTGAATGGACAGGGCGGATCTCTGTGTGGGCGGTCTGCTTCGTTACAGCGATCATTGTATACGAAGTGATCACGAGGAGGTTGTTCCACTCCCCCCATGTCTGGACTTATGAAATCATCACCCTTTTTTATGGGTTCCACTTCATGATTTTAGCCGGTTATACCCTTCTTTACCATGGGCACGTATCCATCGACTTAGTTTACAACCGTCTTTCTCCAAAGAAACGAGCCATTTTGGACATTGTCACCTATCTGGTTTTTTTCTTCCCCTTCTTAATTTTCCTCTTCAAGGCTGGGTTGAGCATTGCAACTGCTTCCTGGGCGACGCATGAAAAGACCCTTACAGCCAGGCTTCCCCTCGTGCTGCCGCTGATGAAAACGGTAATTCCCGCAACCGCTTTACTTCTTTTACTTCAAGGGTTTTCCAATTTTTATCGAAGATTATTCTTTCTGATTAAAGGGGGGGAGTTTTGATGCTGGAAATCAGTCCTGCACTGATGACCTTTCTTATGTTTGCCGTTCTGGTGATAGGCCTTTTTATGGGGCATCCCCTGGCTTTTATCCTCGGGGGATTGGCAGTGATCTTTGGTCTTATTGGCTGGGGTCCTGCTGTTTTCTTTATGTTTGTTAATCGCATCGTCGGCATAATGGACAACTTCCTTCTAGTGGCTATCACTCTGTTTATTTTCATGGCCAACCTCCTGCAAAACTCAGGTGTGGCTGATGGTCTGTTCGAATCCCTGCGCTACGTTTTGGGTCCGATAAGGGGCGGGGTGGCCATGGCCGTGATTGCGGTTTGCACAGTGTTTGCTGCCTGCACCGGGGTGATTGGGGCCTCCGTGGCTACGATGGGACTTCTGGCGTTGCCGATGATGATTAAGTACGGTTATGACAAAAGTTTAAGTTGCGGGACGATTTGCGCCGGCGGGACCCTGGGGATCCTCATTCCCCCCAGTATCATGCTGATTGTGATGGGCGACCAGACAGGGCTTTCCATAGGCAAGCTTTTGCTCGGAGGCTTTATTCCGGGTTTTATTCTCTCGGCTTTATACATAGGCTATATCGCCATCGTCTGTGGCCGGCGACCGGAATTGGGGCCGCCCTTATCCCCGGAGGAGAGAGCGGCAGTGCCCGTAAGGAAGAGGATCGCCATGGCCTCTATTAACCTCGTTCCTCCTGCTCTCCTCATCATTGGGGTTCTGGGGGCTATCTTTTCCGGAGTAACCACCGCCACCGAAGCTTCAGGGGTAGGAGCATTTCTTGCCCTGCTGATGACCATCGCCTACCGCCGCTTTGGCTGGAAAATGTTAATTGGCACGGTGATCACAACGGGTAGAACTGTGTCCATGGTGATGCTCATCCTGGTCGGGGCTTCGTGCTTTACTGGGGTATTTTTGGGTATTGGTGGCGGCCAAGTGCTGACAGATTTCATCATCACCCTGGGGATGGGCAATAAATGGCTTATTCTGGGCATCATGATGGCCATTGTCTTCATCCTGGGTGCTTTGATAGACTGGATAGGAATTATCTTCATCACCTTCCCCGTTTTTCTGCCGATTGCCGAGAAACTCGGGTTTGATCAACTCTGGTTTGTTCTCCTGCTTGCGGTCAATCTCCAGAACTCCTTCTTAACCCCACCTTTTGGTTATGCCCTGTTCTACCTTAAAGGGGTTGCTCCTCCGGAGGTGACCACGGAACATATCTATAGAGGCATTGTGCCTTTTGTAATTCTCCAGGTAGTGGGTTTGTTTATTTGTATCCTTTTCCCCAGTTGGCTTTTATATCTTCCCAACCTCATAAAATGAAACCCCAAACTTCCTCTTCTATCTTTCGGGCTTGGGGGTGGAAGGCGTATCTCTGTAACATAACCGGAGTGGTCTCTTTCCTGCAATCGATGGGCAGATTGAAAAAAATTGAGCCCTCCTTTAGTTTCTGGATACCAGATTTGGGCTCAATCCATGCTTTCTAATCTTAATTCTCTGTTACTGCGGCCTTCTAAAGATTATCTCCCAGCCCTCTCTTCCGCGTCCCGCCGAATCGACCTCATAGAGAGCAGGGGATAACCAAACGTGATCCAACCCGCCCGACAACCGTTAAAAACTCTTACCGGCCGTACATGGTGCCTGGCAAGTAGGTAGAAATTATGGGAAAGGCAAAGAGGATGGCCATTGATACCACCTCGAAGACAAGAAACCAAGAGCATCCTCTGAAGATATCATGCATGGGCACATCCCGGACAACGCCAGAAAGGACGTAAACATTAAGGCCAACTGGTGGGGTCATGAGGCCGATTTCAGCCATCTTGATGCATAGCACGCCAAACCAGATGGGATCCAAACCCAGTTGCTTGGTAACAATCGGAAACATGATGGGCTGGGTGATGATCAGCATGGAGAAGGTATCCATAAACATTCCCATGGGAATATAAATGGTTAAAAACATGGCAACTACCACCCAAGGTGGCACGGGAAGAGATCCTACCCAGCTCGATGCTATCTGCGGAATCTGGGCTAAAGTGAGGAAAAAGGCGTAGAGCCCCGCCCCAATTAGGATAAGGAAGACCATGCAGGTAGTTCGAAGCGTATCCAAGAAACAAACTTTGATGCTTTCACCGAACTTCCCTTTCTCTACCCTACCGCCCAACAAAATCATCAGAAAGCCTGCAAAAGCGCCCACAGAAGCCGCTTCAGTCGGGGTGAACCATCCAATGTACATGCCACCGATGACTAAAAAGAATAATGTGGCCATTCCCCAAATACCCTTAAGGGAGGCAAATCGCTCACGCCAAGTATACCTTTCAGGTGCTGGAACGAGAGTAGGATTGATTCGGGTCAAGAACCAAAGTCCGACAATGTAGACACCCACGCTCACAAGTCCTGGAAAAATTCCGGCAATCAGTTGAGCCCCCGCAGAAGTATCGTTAATAGATGCATAAAAAACTGATACCACGCTTGGAGGGATCATGATGGCCAGGGTTCCAGCTGCCGCGACCAGGCCGCAGGCTAATTTTCGATCATAGCCCAAGGCTCTCATCTCTGGTACGGCAATAGTTCCCATCGTGGCTGCCGAGGCTACGCTCGACCCACAGCAGGCGCCAAAGTCAGCGGAAGCCACAAAGGTGGCTATACCCAATCCGCCAGGGAAACGGGAGAACCATTTGCGACCAATCATATAGAGATCAGAACTGATGCCGGCCTTGAAACCAAAATGACCCATGATAATGAAAAGAGGAATGACTGCTAAAAGATAATTGGCTGTATTGACATAAGGAAAGACCTTCAATTGGGTTAATGCAAGATGCGGGCCTTTGATAGCCAGAGAGCCTAAGAACCCAGTAATGCCTAATGAGGCGTAAATGGGTAAACCGATGCCGATCAAAAAAAGGACAATGAAAATACTAAGAATAACTGCTAGCATGGGATCTAACATCTAATACCCCCCTATAGGACTTCACACCTGAGCATAATCACCCTAAATGGAAGAGAAAACGGTTATTCTCCGATTTCTCTTAAATCCGGGAGATCGAGGGGGAGATGACCCTTCAGCCGCCCGATGTCCACCCAAATGTCAATTAAGAGCTGGATACAGGTCAACCAGCAACCTAAGGGCACGAGGGCT
>JACRCA010000225.1 GCA_016234425.1 Deltaproteobacteria bacterium
CTCCCACTGGACTCGGGATCCATGACTTTATTGGCATTTTGGGTTCGTGATACCGGACTTTTGATATAGTTAATTACTTATGCCTGCCCCCGTTAATGACCTCCCTAACAGAAAACCTTAAAATACGGGGGTTCCTAACATGAAGGCCAAATCAATGACATTTGATCTTGCCGTGAGGTTTCTGGGCTTGATGGTGGCGGTCCATCTACTTATTGGATGTGCACCAAAAACGGAAATACTGGTTTTGGTATATTGTTTTTAAAGGCGGGTATGATGAAAAAATATTTGAGTATAGGTATTATAGCTCTTTTGGTGGTTCTTTTTGCATCTACGATACCCGGTTACTCGCAGGTTGGAGAAAATAAAAGAATCATCGATGGAAAGGTGAAGAAATTCCTCGATAAAATGAGGGACCGATGGCGGGATTTTAACGTTCCGGAAGCGGATGGGAAGATTCTTTACGAAATAATCGTGCAAAATAAATACAAAAATGCGTTAGAAGTGGGGACCTCGACGGGGCATTCGGCGATATGGATTGCGTGGGCGCTCAGCAAAACGGGAGGGAAGCTGATTACCATCGAAATTGATGAAGGGCGGTACAGGCAGGCATTGGCGAATTTCAAGGAAGCGGGTCTCAGCGAGTACATTGATGCCCGGCTTGCCGATGCCCATCAGTTGGTGAATGAGCTTCCGGGGCCCTTTGATTTTGTCTTCATAGATGCGGATAAAGATTGGTACACCAATTACGCAAAAGCCTTAGTCCCCAAACTTGAACCCGGGGGCTGTATGACGGCGCACAATGTTGAGGAGCCGCGGCCGGCTCATCGGGGAGGATATTGGAGTGGCACCGATGAATATTATGAATATATGAAAAGCCTGCCTGCATTTGAAACCAGCATCCATCCGCGAAGCCGTGCCGGCGTTGCCGTCAGCTACAAAAAAAGGCAAAAGTAAATAGGTGCTATCAAGGCCTGCCCTTGTGCGCTTACGGGGTCATCCATTAAAAGGCACCTGTCACCCATTAAATGGAAACGAGCTGCAAGTAGTTCGGATTGGAGTAGGGGAGCTCCTGTAGGTACGTCGCAGATCGCTTGGCCATTAGAGATTTCCTTGCATAATTGCTCTGATTCGATTAAAATTTTCTTAATCCAGCGTGAGGGGGCCCTCCTTGGAGCGGGAAGAGTTTTACATACCCCTGCCGGATCGCATCCGGATCCTCAGAGAAAGCGGAAAGTATTCCCAGGCTGAGGAGAAAATCCGCCAGGAATTGCAAAAAAATCCAGACCAGGTCTCCCTTAAAATCAGCCTGGCAGAGCTTTCCCTTCGGCAAGGGCGATTGGCCGAAGGGAGAATTCTGGTCGAGGAGGTTCTGGCCCACGATCCCCAGCATCCGCAGGCCCTGACCATTCTCGGCGACCTTTTCTTCAAGCAGCATTCTCCCCGAGAGGCTCTTGGGTGTTATCGACAGGCATTCTCTCGTGAACCCAGAGACTATCTGCTCCTCAAGGCTGCCCGGGCTCTCAAAGAGATGCGATTATTCGAGGAAGCTCTTCAGGAACTGGAGAAGGTCCTGGTGGTAAAACCGAAAAGCCTTCCCTTTCTGAGGGAGAAGGCCTTCATCCTCAATCGGATGAAAAGGTTTGATCAAGCCCTGGAAATTTTCGAGAAGATCAAAGAAATTTCTCCCGCTGACTCCTTTGTTCAGAAAGAGATCCTCCGCCTGAGAAGTCGCGCCCGGCCTGATGCGCAGATTATCAAAGAAATTCAAGCGATCACCGGCATGGATTCCAAAAAGGATGATGCCCAGATGCATGGGCTTTTGGCCCAGAAGCTGAAAAAAGCTGGCCTGGTCAAGGAAGCTGCGGCGGAATACAGGGTAGCTTCAACCCTGGCCCCAGATAATCCCTACTTCCTGAAGCAGCAGGGATTCTGCCATTACCGGGAGAAAAAATATGCCGAAGCCATTCATTGCCTCAAAGAGGCCTTCTTAAAGGACCCGGCGGATTACGTGGTCCGAAAGACCCTGGAGAAAAGTTATGAAGCCCAGGGGGGGCTGGAAAGGTTTCTCGAACTTCTTGAAAAAACCCTCCTGCAGCACCCGGACCAGAAGTCCCTTTTAGGAACCATCAGAAGAATTCGTAAGAAATTGAGTCCGGCCTCATCCCGGGAGTCCTGAATTGAACACACTTCTGTCTGACAGCGGCCAGCTTCTCTGGCAGTCCCGCCAACTCCTGGAGAAGGTTTTCGGGTTCCGTGATTTTCGACCCGGCCAGGAGGCTATCCTGGAGGCTATTTTCTGCCGAGAAGATACCCTGGTGGTTATGCCCACTGGTGGGGGGAAGTCTCTCTGCTATCAACTTCCGGCCTTGATTCTTCCCGGGACTTGCCTGGTCATCTCTCCCCTGATTGCCCTGATGAAAGACCAGGTCGATTCTCTGCGGGTCCTGGAGCTTCCGGCTGTCTCCATTAACAGCCTCATGAGTCTGGCCGAACAGGAGGGGGTGCTGGGTAAGATCCCGAGCGGTGCCTATAAAATCATCTATGCTTCTCCGGAACGCCTGCGCAATGGCCCGTTCATGAATGTCCTCAAGAAAATTTCCGTTTCCCTGGTCGCTGTGGATGAAGCCCACTGCATTTCCGAGTGGGGCCATGACTTTCGCCCCGATTACCTTAGGATCGGTCAGGCCCTTGATTGGCTGGGCCGGCCTCAGACCATCGCCCTCACAGCCACGGCCACCGCGCGGGTGCGGGAGGATATCATTCAGCAATTGAGGCTCCGGTCTCCGCGGCAATTCATCACCGGCTTTGACCGCAAGAACCTGTATTTTGAGGTCGCACCTATAAAAGGTCCCGAGAACAAAATCCTCCTCTTAATCCGCCGTCTGGCAGACCTTCAGGGCGGGGCGATTGTCTATACCGGGACGAGGAAAAATGTGGAGGCCATTGTTCGCCATCTCAACCGGGCGGGAGTCGAGGCTGTGGGCTATCATGCTGGCATGGAAGAAGAAGAACGAAACCGCATCCAGGACACATTCCTTGAGGGCCAGGCCAACCTTATCGTGGCCACCAATGCCTTTGGCATGGGAATCGACCGCTCAGACATCCGTATGGTCATCCACCATCAACTTCCCGGAACCCTGGAAGCCTACTACCAGGAATGTGGCCGGGCGGGTCGGGATGGCGAACCTTCCCTCTGCCTCCTGCTTTTCTCAGCTGCCGACCGCCGGCTCCAGGAGTTTTTCATCGAGTCCAGCTATCCGAGTCGGGAAGTCATCCTGGGAGTCTATCAGGCCCTCCTGGGAAGGCCGGAAGATCCGATCTGGTTGACTTATCGGGAGATCGGGGGGCTGTGTCAACCCCCTGCGGCCGAAATGGCCGTAGCCTCCTCCCTCAGGATTCTGGAAGAGGCAGGAGTGGTTCATCGTCTCCATCGCTACGAGAACCGGGCTGAACTCTATCTCAAGATTAAGCCGGATTCAATCCTGAAATCCCTTCCCCGGAAGCCTTCTGCCAAGGTAGAATTGTTAAAGACTCTCTGCGACCACTATACCGAGGACGAGCTCCTGGAAGGAATCCAGTTTTTGCCAGAGGAGATAATGGCCAAAGCCAACCTCTCCAAGGAAACTTTTCGGAGAATCGTTTCCGATTTGGAGGAGAAAGGAGAGGGAACGTACATCCCGCCTTTTCGAGGCCGGGGCCTCCGCCTTATGGAGCGCACTCCCTCCGGGGAATTGAAGATCGACTTTCAAAGGCTCCATCTCCGCAAGGCTTATGAGCTGGAAAAACTGAACCAGATCATGGCCTATGGGACCCTAAATCGGTGCCGGAGGGCCTTTCTTCTGGAATATTTCGGCGAATATTACCTTTTCGACAATTGCGATGGCTGTGATGTCTGCCAGGTTCGAAAGGTGAGGTGCGCTGTTCCAGGAGAAGAAATGGACCAGCTCGATCCTCTGCTGGGGGTTAAGATCTTGAGCGGTGTGGCCCGCCTCCGGGGTCGTTTTGGCCAGGGCATGGCAGCCAAGATGCTGACCGGGTCCAGGGAAAAGTCGCTGGAGAGATTCCGGCTCCAACAGCTTTCCACTTACGGACTGCTGGCCGGCTTCAGCCAGGAGCAGGTGGAGAAATGGATCCAGGAACTCATGGACCATGGGTACCTGAAGCGGGAATCCACCCTTCTGGGGGAGAAAAATTACAGCGTTGTTCTTCTCACGCCCGAAGGAAAGGAGGCCATGAAGAAACGGGCAAGGATTGCCCTTTCCCCTCCCGTTCCAAAGAAGAAACCTCCAGAGAAAGCTGTGACGAAGGAAACCGACAGAGGCCTTTTCGAAGAATTGCGGAAGTTGAGGCTGCAACTGGCCCGCAAGGAAGGGCTTCCCCCGTACTGTATTTTTCATGATCGCACGCTGCAGGAGATGGCCAATCACCGGCCCGTCACTCCCCAGGGGATGATGGCGATCGCAGGGGTCGGAGAGATTACCTTTAGAAAATACGGGCAGTTTTTCCTTGATCTGATATCATCTCATACCCCCGGGGAAGGGAAAACGGAGAGGGAGGCGAAGAATTGCTTCGAGTAGGAGATCTGATCGAGATCCCGGAAATCAAGACGGTCATTCAGCTGAAAGATCTTCAGGAATCGAAGCTCAGGCGGATGATCCTCGATTCCTTTGTGGTGACGGCCGAAGTATCGAAAAGCCTTGAGATGATCCTGACTTCCCTCTCCCGGCCTGAGGGTCGGGGGGCCTTTTTAAAGGGCCATTTCGGTTCGGGAAAGTCCCATTTCCTCAGCATGCTCAGCCTTCTGCTCCGTTATCCCGAATCCTGGAAAACCCTCCTCAGCCAGGAGCCCCCCCTCGAAAAATTTCGAAAAGATCTTGGGGCCCGGAAATTTCTCGTCGTGGAAATATCTCTCATTCAGCATCGAGGGACGGAATTCCTCGAAGACATCTTTCTGAGAGAGGTTTTCCGAGAACTCTCCGGCCACCTGGGCCATCCCTTTGAAGGAAAAGAGTCCCGCCAGGAGACCTTTGAGGAAATCCGAAGATTTGTGAGCCGGCTGGGCTTTTCCGGCTTAGTCCTTCTGGTGGACGAACTCTCCGAGTTTCTGCGGTCCAAGACCGATGCCCACGCTTATAACGAAGATATCCGCTTCCTCCAGTACCTGGGAGAAGAGGCCTCCTCCTTCCCCCTCTGGATCGTGGCTTCCCTCCAGGAATGGATCGAGGAAACGGGAGAGATCAACCAGGATACCTTCAACAAGATCAAGGACCGCTACCCGGTGCGCCTTACGCTGGGCCGTGCCCATATTGAAGAGCTGGTCTCTCACCGGCTGATCCGCCATAGGGAAGGGGCGGATGAGGAGATCCGCAAGATCTTTCAGTCCCTGCGCCGCTATTTTCCCTCCTTCCCGGTGGATGAACCGAGGTTTGTGAAGCTTTATCCCGTCCACCCGGCCACGATTGCTCTTCTGGACCGCCTGAAGCCCCTTTTTTCTGAGCATCGTGGAATTGTGGACTTCATCCATTACCGGCTCAAAGGGGACGACGAGCGGGGCATTTTCCCCTTACTCGAACAGCCAGCTCAGGAACTCCTGGGGCCACCCGCCATCTTCGACCATTTCCTCCACCGCATCCGGGAGATGGCTGAAACTCAGCCCTTCGTGGAGAAGGGGTTTGAGTACTACCAGGAGGAAATCCCGAAGATATTCAAAGACCCGGACCAGCAGAGGGTGGCGCTGGAGGCGGTGAAACTCCTCATTCTCTTTGCCATCTCCCCGGTGAAAATCCGGTATACCGCCAGATATATAGCTGAAATGATCCTTTTCCGGGTAACTGACCTGGAGGCGGACATCAACTACCAGTACATCCATGACATCCTCGACCGCCTGGCCAAGGAAAGCTCTTACCTGGTGGTGAATGCCGGGAAAGAGCCGCTGGAAGACCAGTACTCCATTGACCTCCGGGTTGACGTTTCTTCCATACTGCGCCACAAAATCAGGCAGGGCATTTCGGAAATCTTTCCGGGCGACCGGAGGCTCTTTGACCGCCTCCTACCTCTGGCGGATTCCCCGCACCTTCCTTTTGCGGGATGGGCGGAAGAGAGACAGCAGAGGGTTTCCGTATCGTGGGAGTATACCCGGCGAAACGGGATCATCCTTCTCCGCCAGATCGATGATCTTGCCCGGGAGGAATTGGAAGATCTGGGAGAAAAATGGAAACAGACCGAAGAGGATTTCTTTCTCATCGTCGGGACTACCCAAGGGATCGAGCGCCAATATGATTACACCCGCCAAACCCTGATGCCGTTCATTAAGGGAAAATATCCAGGCACCTTTCTCTTCTGGGTTCCCGCTTCCCTCGCGGAAGAGGAGGAGGAATGGTTGAAAGAACTTTTGGCCGCCCTGCTTCTGCTGGAACGCTACCGGGAAGAATCTTCCAATGGAAGACTGCGAGCGATCGAATACCTCCAGAATCTCCTCCAAAACGGGAAGAAAAGGCTGGGAGAGATTTTTACCCGGGCCTACTTCCATGGCCTTCTCCTGTGGGATGATCGGCAGGTGGAACTTACCTCCTACGGTTTCCTGGCCCAGGAAAAATTCCTGGAGGAATTCATACCTCCTCTCCTCTCCCGTAGATTTCCCAAACACCACCGGATACACCCTTACCTGGAGGCCCTGGCTCCAACCACGATTCCGACCCTCCTCAGGGAATTCTTCGCCACCGGAACGCTCGAGGTAGACGACCGGGCGAAATTCGGCCTGCGCACGGTCCTCGAGGGCCTTCTGAAGCCCATGGGCCTGGTCCGCAAAAAGGGGAACCAATACCTCCTCCATGTGGATCCCAAAACCAGCGAACTGGCAGGGCACTTTTTCTCCCTGCTGGAAAAAGAGCCCCTGTCTCCTGAGACTTTATACTGGTCATTTCGCAAGGGTGATTACGGCCTTCTGAAGAATCAATTTGAGGTCCTCGTGCTGGCCCTGATCTTTTCGGGAAATATCGTCGCCTACCAGGGGCAGAGAAAGAGGGGCCTGGAAGATATCTCCCGCACCGGCCTTCAGGGGATCACAGCTCTGGGAAAAGGAGAAATCCTCTCCGAGGAACTCCGCCAGGTCATCCCCCAGCACCCGCTCATTCCGGATAAATTCCGCAAAGGAACCTTTACGCTGCTCTCCCAGGAAGCGCTCTGGAACGAAGTCAAAGCCTTGAAGGAAGCGGAGATGGAATCCCTCCGCAATCTCTTAGCCCGGATTGGGTGGGCTTCCTCTTTCCAGGCCTTCAGGAACCTTCCCTGGGAATCCTACCGCCGGGATGGAGAAGATGTGTTAGCCCAGTGGGAAGAGGTCAAGGTCAGCTTTCCGGCAAGGGAAGGACTGGAGCGGTTTTTGTCAGCCGTCGCCCGAGAGCCGTTCCTCGACGATAAGCTCCGCCGGATCGAGGAGTTGAGAGCCTTCTTTGACCATGCCGAGAAGGTTCTCTTTGTCTACCAGTATGTCAGCGACCCCCGCCTCTTCCTTCCTGCCCTTCCAGAATATCAGGAGCTACAAGAAAAGAAAGAAGACCTATTCCGCTTCTTTCAGCCCGGCGAGGTTTCCATCGATCAGGAGAAGATGCAGAAACTCCTGCGGAGCTTTCAGGACTTCCGGGAGGCATACATTCAGGTCTATGTGGATGCTCACCGCCAGGCCAGATCCGAGGAACTTTTCGCTCCCTACGAGAAAGTGCGCCATTCTCGCCATTATCAGGTCCTTTCCAAGCTCGATCAGCTGGAGATGATCTCAGTCCATCACAACCGCGGCTCGGTGGATCGCGCCCTGGCTGCGGCGCTCGTATCCCAGTGTAGCGAGCCCTCTCCGGAATCGCTCCAGAGCAATCCGACCTGTTCTTGCGGTTTTATTCTGGGAAAAGAGATCACCCTTCCCCCGGTCCGCCAGATCGAAGAAGCCATCGACCTCGGCATCCGCGAAACCGTGCAGGCCCTGGGCGCTCCCCCTTACCAGGAAAAACTTCTTCCCTACCTGAGCGGGCTGGAAGCTGTGGGAGAGCAGGAGAAAGCCTCCGCCATCCGCCAGCTCCTTTCCCTTTCCACAACCAGTGAAGACTTGCTGAGCAGGCTTGATGAGGCCCTGACTCCGCTGGCCATCCAGGGTATCAATGAAGCCTTCCGGGGTAGAGTCGTCGTGGTGGGCCGGGATCTGGATCAGCTTTACGGGGTATTGATTCACCGGAAGTATACCCTTCCCCAGGTCCGCAAGATCCTGCGCGAGTGGCTGAAGGAGGAGCAAATCTCGGAAGGAACCTTCATCCAGTTCACCGGCAGAGGAGAGGCTGGGGGCAGCCCTCCCGGCCAGGTGGAGCTCTACAGATTGATCGAGGCCAGTTTCCCCCCTCTTATCTCTCTGGCCCAGGAATGGGGGCATGGTCTTTCTAAGAAGGCCTTGCTCCTCTCCCTCTGGATCGAAGGGCACGAAATTCCTCCACGGGAGATTTTTTCCCTCCTTCCTTTCCTCGAAAAAGGGGGTGAGGAAAGAGGAGTCCTCTTGCTTCAGGAGTTCTCCAGGGCAGCCAAAATGCTTCGCGAAAAAAATCCCACCCTCCTGGACACCCTTGTTCAGGAGGTGGAGGGAGAAGGAGAAATCTCCTCTCAGCTCGGCAGGCTTTTACAGGAAAGATCTGCTTATGAAATCTTCCGCCAAGAAACCCTCTTCCCGTCCATTCTGCGGGAAGCTTTCGAAAGGCTGCTGGCCTCTTCTGGAGAAAAGGAGATGGTTTCCCTTGCCCTGATGGAGAGTTCTTCACTCCCTGGGCTGACAGCCAGTTTCCGCCGCAAGCACACCGAGATGGTTGAAACGATAAGGGATCATAGCACCATTCGGCAGAAGCTGCAGACTTTAAGACGCAGGGAGGCCAGCCCACCCCAGGACTTCCTGAAATGGGAAACCCTCTATATCCAGCATCTGAGTCCCTTATCCTTTCTTTTGAGTACTTTTCCTCAGAAGGTTCAAAGGATGGAAACCACTCTTCCGCCTCCCGCCAAAGAGCGCTTGGTACAGGGGGAAAACCTCTGCCTTTCTATCTCCCGAAGCTTTGCGGAGTATTACATGGGCGCCGTTCCCCAGTGGGAGGCGGGGGAAGGGAAAAGGCCCGCTATGGTGGAGGACCTTCCGGATGGGAATCTCTGGAAAGGAAAGCTTCCGGGGCGAGGGGAGACGATTTTCGTTCTTCTGGACGGGATGCGCTGGGACCTGTGGGAGTATATAAAGGAAAACTTCTTCCGGCCCATGGCCAACCAGTTGAGGATTGTTCACGAGGGAGCCCTCTGGGCCCATATGCCCTCATCCACTCCGCGGCAAATGGAGGTCCTGGAGCAGACCTTACACGGGGGCCGCCTGAAAGGGAAGAAAGGGATGGGAGACATCTGGAAGATGGCTGGCATCGATGAAAGGGTGCATACGGAACGGGGAACCCTGGAGTATCTTTTCCGCAATGTGCTCCAATATCTGCAGCTCGACCTGGCTCCGCGCCTGCGCGATCTTCCTGCGCAAACAGCGTTCGTTTTTTTCTCGGACCATGGGTTTGTTGAAAACCCCCACTTTGAAAAAGCGGACAAATACCGTACCTCCCGCTATATCCACGGTGAGGCTTCCCCCTTCGAGATCATCGTCCCCTGGGCTGTAGTAACCAGAATTTGATTATCTCTTTCACCCCTTCATAGGAGCATGCAAAACATGTTATTGCCTCCCCGGAGATCATATGCATCATGTCACGGACAGGGGAAATTGAGTGAACGAAAATATTCCGCAACGATTCCGACCGGGAAGATTTCCTCAACTGTCTTGCCGATCCCTGCCGAAGAGTACATTTACTGGGTATGCAGGATCAAGCCTACGCAATTGACAGGATCCTCGGTCTAAAAGTTTGCCCGTTGGAGTAAAGAGTGTAGACCTGATACCCGCTCGCGCTCCTCAACCCAGCCCCGGACGTGTTCGGCCCGGATGCCAAAACTGCAAAGCGCGGCGACTCCAAATCTCTGACAAATCCGCTCCGGAGCTGCCCGCCATAAATTCATAATCTTTATTCCATACCAGGAAAAAAATGGCCTCTCAGAATGAAGAGGCCAGAAGTGGATTTTTCCCCTGTTGGTGGGCCATGGAGGGATCGAACCTCCGACCTACTGATTAAGAGAGGGTAAGCGGAGGTGAATGATTTCAATAAGTTAGCGGAAAGATTTTGATTGCCTGTAATGGCAGTTAACACAATTAACCCTATTTTTTTAATTAAAAGTGGGAAAATAGTGGGAAGATGACCAGGGGGAGGGGAGCGGGATTCAAACCCCTCCCCAAGGATAAGGAATCCATTACCGCTCCGCACACAGAAGGCAAAAATCTTTGTAGGAGTTAAGGACGATGGCCAAAGAGAAGTTGGAAAGCGAAGCTGTTAAGATGGGGGTAGTCAAGGCGGTAGTGGCGGGCCAATCTCAAGAGGAGATTGGTAGGACTCTTGGGGTCTCTCAGTCAACTATCAGCCGATTGATCAATAAGAAGGACGTGAAGGATTTGCTTGAAGCTGAAACTTTGAAGCTGTTGGAATCGGTGCCTGCGGCAGTGGAGAATATTCGTGATCTCGTGGAAGAGATGAAGCGCATTCCCAAGAAGGAAGTCAAGCGGCGGGAATTGAGTTATAAAGCGACCATTGAACTTCTAAAAACGGCAGGTCTATTGCCAACCCCCCTTCAGGCTCAAACCTTGATAAACATTTATAAGACGCAGAATCTTATCTTGACGCCGATTGTTCAAAAGATGATTGACCATATGTTGCAGCCCGTGCCGGAGCCAGAAGAACCAGATTATAATGCAGCAGATTAGGGATAAAAGGCAGATTTGAGGAAATGTCGAGTTGTCTGTCGAAGGCTAATTATCTGTGAAAATTAGAATTTGATATTACAGACGCTGTCAAGTCGGGTTAATGCTTCCTTCCTGAAAGTGTGATTTTGGTTTTCCCTTCCGGGATACAATATTTCAAACGTAAATCAACACTTTGCGCTCGAAAATGCAGGTAATTTTCCTCTTGACTGTCAATCCGATTAAGAGTATTTTCTAATTGCTGTTTCCCACCGGGCCATTTTTAACCTAACAACCTAACCCCATGACCTTCTGGAGGAGGTCATGAAATGGAATTTCCAGAAGGTGCCGATATGAAGCCTCTGAGGGAGAATAATCTCCTTTGGGGGCGTTTTAAATTTTATCCCAACGCTGATTACCATCTGATTTCCACCTGATCTTAAGCGCATCTAATTTTGCGGGAAGGTAACTATGTTTAAAGCTGGTATTCATTTTAAAAAATGAAAGGAGACGAAAATGAGTATTTTTGTAAGGAAATCTAAGGCCATCGTTTATTTGTTTCTCATCACGCTCGCTATCGGGGTGCCGAGGTGGAGCGTGGCCCAACAGTCGATCCGGATCGGCGCCTCGATGTCGCTCACCGGAAAGTACGCCTTGCAGGGCGGCTACGGGCGTGAGGGGTACCTGCTCTACCAGAAGCATGTGAACGAGAAGGGGGGAGTCCTCGGACGCTCGATTGAGTTCGTGATCTACGATGACCGCTCTGATGAGAAGACGGCTGTTCGCCTGTACGAGAAGTTGATCGCGGAGGATAAGGTGGACGCGGTGATGGGGCCTTATGGTTCGCCGATCACGGACGCCGTGGCCGACGTCACCGAGAAGCACCTGAGGCTCATGGTGGCGCCGAACGCGGCGACGACCTCACTCTGGGAGAAGGGGCGGAGATACCTCGTCATGGTGCTCTCGCCGCTGGAAGCCCTCCCGGAGGGGGTGCTTGACCTGGCGGCTCGCAACGGGCTCCAGAGCCTGGCCCTGATCAATGACGACGCGCTTGTCGGGAAGGCGATGGCCAAGGCGGTCATCGAGCTGGCCCAGAAGAAGCGCTTGCAACTGGTCTTCTCCGAGACGTATCCGAAGGGCACCGTCGATTTCTCCGCCATTCTGAACAAGGTCAAGGCGGCGAAGCCCGACGTACTGGTGGCGGCCCCGGCGGCCTCACTCGTAGAGGACGCGGTCGCCATTACCCGCCAGATGAGGGAACTGGATGTCAACGTCAAGATGTTCAGTAGCCCAGTGTATGGGGCACACCCCGATTACTATAAGCGCCTTGAGAAGTCGGCCGAGTTCGCCTACAGCGCCGGCTTTTGGGAGCCGGGCCTTCGCTCCCCTGGCAACCAGGAGTTCGTCGCCGCCTACGAGAAGGAGTTCAACCGGGCGTCCGGCGCAGCGTCGGCCATTGCCTACGCCGGGTGCCAGCTCTTTGTGGAGGCGGCGCGGCAGGCGGGGAGCGTGGACTCGGATAAGCTCCGAGAAGCGTTGCTGAAACTCAGGACCAGGACCCTCCTCGGCGACTTCGCTATTGACGAGCGTGGGTTCCAGATCGCCCACAAGGCGATCACCATCCAGTGGCAGGACGGCAAGCAGGTGGTGGTCTGGCCGGACGAGCTGGTCTCGGGGAAGCCCCGGTTCCCGACCCCGCCGTGGAGCCAGCGGTAGGAGCCGGAGGGCGCCGCCTGCGCCCGCAAAGACCAACAAATAGTCCTGTGAGACAGACAATCCGGCCGCGAGCACTGATGCGGCGTGGTTCGGCAGCCCGCGCGACAAAGTGCTCTCTAACAACCGCTTGCAGGCGACGCCCTACAGCGTCCGCTACGCTCCCACTTCCGGGCGCGCCTGAAGGGCGCCGTTATGCTCTCTTTCAACTGGAAATAAACAAGTCCCGCTTAAACCCATCCTCGCACTTTGTAGGTGGAAGCGTTAACCTCGACCGCAAGGCGAAAATTTCCTGGAAAAGCGAGGACTTCTTCCTGAAATAAAGCATCCAGCGATTTTGGAGGGCATACTTCCTTTCAAACGCTAATCCTTATTGACTGAAAGCAATGATTGACGGATTTTGAGAACCATGCGAGAGTACAAACAGTAATGTTTGAAGTGCTGTGGCACCGCCGGGAAACCAGGCGGCAAACGGAGAAAACAATATGAAACTTAAAAAGTATTCCACAAGATTAGCCATATTGCTGCTATCTTGTTTCTTTGTGGCCTGCTCCTTATCTAAAGATATCAGGTTAAGCAGCTATGCTCAGAAACAGCAGATACATGAAATAATTAATATGCTCCAACCAAGACTTGATGAAGGCGATACGCTGTCTTCCTTCCAGCTTTTTTTACTGGCCGCCTCTTACAATGGAATCCGCAACTACAGCAAAGCGCTCGCCACAACAGACTTACTGCAAAAGCAGATTGATAAGGGCAATAGAGGTTATGTCGGTGCCGATCTCACCGTTTATCCGCAAATCCTTCGCGGTTATGTTTATCTGGACCAGGGGGAGCCTCAGAAGGCCATTCAGGAAGGCACCCTTGCTTATAAACTATTGCATGAAGATGGACGTGACAGCCAAAACTTTTATACATCTCAACTGATCTCCATTTATGATTTTCTTGGTGTTGCCCATGCTCTTGCCGGAAATAAGGCGGATGCTCAAAAAATTGCTAATTCACTGCAAAATGTAAGCATCACAGTCATGACAGTCATGGCCGGCCCCCCAAAATACAGCGCACTGGCGCGGATTTACATGGCATTGAAAGAATATGATAATGCTCTGACCGCCATCAAGAATCCGGATGCAAAAGTAACAGGGTCAATTACAGCATTCTACGATCAGACCTTCCAGGAGATACCCAAACTTTATATCTTATCGAAAAGTCTTTACGAAACAGGAAACATAAACGAAGCAAAAGAAGGATATGGCCAGCTTTTAGGACATCCACAGATTGAACAAATCGGCGGCATTTACTGGATTGTGCTGCTGGATCGGGCAAAAATTGCTTTGGCCGAAGGCCAGAAAAGCGTTGCGGAAGACATGCTCAAAAAAGCAATTGACGTCATTGAAAAGCAGCGCTCTTCGATTAATTCCGAAGCGGGACGCATCGGCTTTGTCGGCGATAAACAAGCGGCTTACGCTGAATTGACGGCGCTACTTCTTGCTGACGGCCGTTATGCAGAAGCATTTGCTTACGTGGAGCGTGCCAAAGCCCGCGCCCTGGTGGACTTGCTTGCTTCGCAAAAGGACATAAACGTCCGCGGCGGACAGACAGAGCAAATCAAAACAACTTTGGTCCAGCTTGATAAGTTAGAAGATAATTTAGCTGTTGTGGCGCAAGTCGAAGACAAAGAAAATCAGAATAAAAGCCGTGCTGTCGTTTTAGCACTGAAAAAAGATCTGCAGGAAAAAGCGCCGGAACTGGCGGCTCTCGTTTCCGTAACGACACTGGCGACGGCGGAGATCCAAAGCAAGATTAAAGACGATGAAACACTGCTGGAATATTATTGCGCGGGCAAAGAATGGTATGTTTTTATTTTAACAGGCAAGACAATTGTGGGGCAGAAGCTGCCGGTAGCGGATTTGGAAAAAAATATTGATGCCCTGCGCAAAAATATTACGACACGAAACTTACCGGAATTCAACCAATATAGCTGGACGCTATACCGTCAAATATTTACTTTGGTAGCTCCCTCAATTAAAACAATAAAACTGATTATCGTTCCACATGGCTCTTTGCACTATTTGCCTTTTGCCGCCCTTTCCGACGGCAAGGAATATTTGATTGACCGCTTCAGCATACGGATGCTGCCCAGCGCCAGCGTTCTGAGTTTCCTCAAGGAGCGGGCGAAGCAAGAGGATAGAGGCGCCCTGATTTTCGGCAATCCTAAGCTGGACGACCCGAAATATGATTTGAAATTCGCGCAGGACGAGGCCCTGGCCATTGGCAAGATAATTCCTAAATCCAATGTTCTTTTACGCAGTGAGGCATCAAAAACCAATCTGCAAAATTTTGGGAGCAAATATTCCGTAATTCATCTGGCCGTCCATGGCGTATTTGATCTGGATAAGCCGCTTAATTCAGCACTGCTGCTGGCCGCAGATAGAAATAATGATGGACTATTGAGAGCAGCTGACCTTTATAATTTATCTTTGAGCGCCGATTTGGTCACTCTCAGCGCCTGTGAAACGGCTCTGGGAAAAGTGGCAACAGGCGATGATGTTGTCGGCTTTACGCGTGGCTTCTTCTATGCCGGAGCGCGCTCGTTGATATCCAGCTTGTGGCAGGTGGATGACGAGGCAACCCGCGATTTGATGGTTAATTTTTACACCAATCTATCGAAGATGAGTAAAGATGAAGCCTTGCGGCAGGCGCAGCTCAAAGCTAAAAAACAATACCCGCATCCCTATTACTGGGCAGCGTTTTTACTCACCGGAAGTGCGATGTAAAAAAGCTAAGCACTCAAAGGTTCCCCGATATGATTACATTATTCAATACCGGCTAATTGTGTAGGAGGATAATAGGGTCAAGTCTATTTTGTTGTCATATCGAAGATTTCAAACGATATTCTGCACTTTTGTTAGCTGATATAGGTTGTGGACTTGTAGGTGAAATTGTGCCACGAGGCTACACAGGAAATGAGGGTAGGCCCCTCGGAGCCGGTTTACAGGAGCAGGCTTCAAACCACCTTAAGCTGCAATGGTAAAGAGCCATTGTGGTGAGCGTTAAGGAAAAGGCAGGGCACGATCTTGTCAGGTAAGGATCAAGGAGACGAACGCGAGTGAACCGCTGAGGACGTATCGAAAACTATTAGACGATGTCGAAACTGAGGGGTTACACTGTCTCAGGACAAGTTCAGATGGTACCTGTTTACAGGCTGAACGGCATCCGGTATGGAGGCGGCGCGAACTTGGTCCAGGCTTTCATGTACAACGTGGGAACCTGTCGTTCCGATGATAAGGGAGAAATTCAAGTGGAGGACCCACAAGGATGAGAGTACCGAAGCGGAACACAGGGGCGGACCAACTCGTAGTAGTGTAGAAGTCTCTGTAATGGAGATGGAGCCAAGGGGTTGGATCATCTAACCTTATTGCTTGTTCAACCAGTAATGGGAGGAGCCAGGGAGTAAGGTGAGGTCGCTGGAAACGGCGACTGGATGATAAGAGCCGGATGACGGGAGACTGTCACGTCCGTTTCTGTGAGGGCCTGGGGGTGAAATTCCCCCGGGCTACTCGACTTTTATGGTTTCATGCAGGATTCAGTTCAGTATGTATCCCAACCCAGAAGGTGGTTGACGGGCCTACCATGGGACGAGTAAAATAAGCTCGCAGAGATACAAGAAATGCCTTGAGGGAGGTGGTTTGCTTGAGACCTTCACGGATATCAGGGTTGTTCCTATGGATTATTTTATTCATTTTTCAGCAGGAACACGTATTAGGAGGGAGTAACATGGAAATTTCATCTGCTGCGTTCAAGGATGGAGAGAAGATCCCGATTCAATATGTCATGCCTGGAGCGGGTGGAAAAAATATTTCGGTTCCCCTTTCGTGGAAGAACGTCCCTTCCGGAACAAAATCGTTTGCCCTTTCGGTGGTCGATCCGCACCCAGTTGCGCAGAATTGGGTCCATTGGCTTGTGATCAATATTCCGCCCAATGTGACCTCTCTCGATGAGGGAGCATCGAGAAAGAGGATGCCTCCCGGATCTATTGAACTCAAGAACTCTTGGGGAGATATTGGATATGGTGGGCCAGAACCTCCCAAGGGGACAGGCGATCATCCTTATGTCGTTACTCTTTATGCGCTCAAACTGGAGAAACTCGATTTGAAGTCGAGTACCTCTCTTTCGGCATTCAAAAAGGCTATAGAAGGCAAGATTATAGGGTCGGCATC
>JACRCA010000231.1 GCA_016234425.1 Deltaproteobacteria bacterium
CGACGGTAGAGGATCGTGCTGGCACTGAAAATGGTAAGAAGATAAACCCAGGAGAAAATAGACTCGATTCCCCCGGTGAAATAGATCAGCAGGGTGACGAAGAAAACATCGCCAAGGATCTGCCCGTAGGCAAAGGCCTTGAGGCGCTTGACCTGCCGTAGAAGAAGAGCATAGATCAGAGTTAAAGCATAGGTAAATCCGATAAGCAAGTATAGGTAAATGGGGGAGGCATACTGGAAGAACTGGCTCTCTTTGATCTGAACGAGGGCCGTAGCCCCGAGGAGTAGCGTAACCACCACGGCTCGGAAGAACATGAGCCATTGGATTTTGGAAAAGAGGCTATCGGTTAAATCTTTTCCGGTCTTCTGACCCTTCACAACAACCTCATCAAGAAATTAAAAATTTGCCACAGAGGTCACCGAGAACACAGAGTTATAAAGAAAAAAACTTCTTCATAGATTTTATCAGCGTAAACGAGTTCTATACTCGGCGTCATGAATCAGAACAGCACACGTCATTCCCGCGGAAGCGGGAATCCAGAAAGGCACTGGATTCCCCCGTATCAAGTACGGGGCAGGCTTGGTCAGGCCCGGAATGACAAACTTTATAAGACTTATGTCGTCATGTATAAAATGCCAAACCTTCTAAAAATTAAGAAAATCCGGTATGTTAACTAATTTATTCTATGCCTCTGAGGCCTCTGTGTTCTCTGTGGCAAAAGGAATTAAGATTTTTCTTTTATTCTTTTGTCTGGCCCAAAAAGCCCCGCAAGTTGTATTTTTGAATCTTCCAGCGCATGGCGCGAAAGCTCAGATTCAAAAGCTCAGCAGCTTTCTTAATCACCCCATTGCTTAAATGCAGGGCTTGCAGGATGAGATCCTTCTCCAATTCGCCAAGCTCTTTTTCCAAGTCCAGGCCCGCAGGGGTGATTTGGATGGAAGGAAGCTCCTTTTTCTTACCTTCTTTCTTAAACTCGGAGAGAACCAGGCTCTCGGGGAGGATGATGTTCGAATTTTCCATAGCCACGCTGCGTTCAATGATGTTTTCCAATTCTCGGATATTCCCTGGAAAGTTATACTCCATCAGCGTATTCAGCGCATAGGACGAAATTGACCGAACATCCTTCTCGAGTTCCTGGGAATACTTCTCCAGGAAATATTGAGCCAGCAGGGGAATGTCCTCCCGCCGCTCTCGCAGAGGGGGAAGGTGCAGAGGAACTACGTTCAGGCGAAAATAGAGGTCTTCACGGAATCTTCCTTGGATGATCTCCTGCTCAAGGTCTTTGTTCGTGGCCGAGACCAGACGCACATCCACGCTTACGGTTTTCGTATCCCCCACGGGTATGAATTCTCGTTCTTGAATCACCCGCAGGAGCTTCACCTGAATGAAAGAGGAAAGGTCCCCGATTTCATCCAGGAATACCGTTCCTCCGTGGGCGATCTCGAATAAGCCTTTCTTGTGCGCTACCGCTCCAGTGAAAGCTCCCTTGGCATGGCCAAAAAGTTCGCTCTCCATCAAGCTATCGGGTATGGCGCTACAATTAATGGTTACGAAAGGCTGGCTGGCCCGCGGGCTCAATTGGTGGATGGCTCTGGCCACCAACTCTTTTCCCGTGCCGCTTTCTCCGGAGATGAGCACATTCGTCTTTGTCCCCCCTACCTGCTTGATCAGGTCGTAAATCTTGAGCATCCCCGGACTGTGCCCCACCAAATCATAAAAAATCCCAGCGGGAGCCTCCTGGCTTTCGCGCGTGGCCACTTTCGCCAGAGCATGGCGGATGACCGCCTTGATTTCCCGCAACTTGAAAGGTTTGGTGAGGTAATCGTAGGCGCCGGCCTTCATAGCCGCGATGGCATCTTCTGGAGAAGCGTAAGCCGTGATCATGATCATGACAGCGTCCGGCTGGTGTTCTTTGACCTTGCGCAAAAGCTCCAGGCCATCCATTTTGGGCATCTTGATATCCGAAATCAGCAAATCGTAGGAGTTGGCCTGGAATCGGGAGAGGCCTTCTTGTCCCTCCACCGCACAGGTAACCTCATGACCCTCTTTTTTCAGGAGGATCTCCAGGAATTGGCGCATGCTCAATTCATCATCGACGACTAAAATCTTGGCCACACCCGCTTCCTTTAATTACAGTTAATTACAGTAAATTCGAAATCCGAATATCGGAATCCTAAACAAATTTCTCATGACGGATTTGATATCCGCCAACCACAAAAATGACCTCCCCCTCACCCTTCCCCTCTCCCCCAGATTGGGGGAGAGGGCGGGGTGAGGGGGCATCTTCTATGTAATACAAAATCCAAATGGCCGAAACAAAAAGATTTTTATCCTTTGCTCGGGCTCCTGACTGCTGGATTCTTAATTCTTTTTCGTCCATTTACGCCAAAAAGTTTACCCCAATCTTCGTGGGTAAAATTCTTATTGTATCTCCAAGATCTCGTACTCCTTCTTCCCGGAGGGAACGACAACCTGAACTACTTCACCGATCCGGCGGCCAATGAGCGCCTTGGCTACCGGGGACTTTACCGAGATTCGCCCGTTGCGAATGTCTGCTTCGTCTGCGCCGACGATCTTATACCTGACCTGACGATCCGTCTCCACATCCCCCAGAAGCACAGTGCACCCGAAGACGACTCGATCTGTGCTCAAATCTTTGGCCTCAATGACCTGGGCCAGGGCTAGCTTATTCTCCAGTTCCTTGATCTTTCCCTCGATGTAGTCACGCCGCTCTTTGGCTACGCGGTAATCCGCATTGTCCGTCAGGTCCCCCTGGGCCGCCGCCTCGTTCAGAGCGGCAATTGCCTGGGCCCGATCCACTCGCTTCAGCCGTTCGAGTTCCTCCTGCAATTTGGTGAATCCTTCCTTGGTCATGGGTAATTTTTCCAACATTCCCCTCGCTTTCTCCAGCCCTATCGCCTAAACCCGTAGGGGCGATTCATGAATCGCCCCTACATTTGTTCTTGCATCCATCCTCGCTGCAGCCGGTAACGACCGAGGATTTCCAGGGCCTCCTCAAGTTCCCAACGATGCAACCGGCGTCTTAGTTTGGGAAAGTCCTTTGCCCGGTAGGCGGGGAAGAATTGAGTCATCAAGCTGATCGGGCATTGCCGGGAAAGATTCCGCGCCACAAAACGGGCCATGTTTTCTGTCCCAGCCAAACCGTGAGGCAGTAGAAGGTGGCGAATGATCAACCCTCGCTCCATCGTCCCGTCCTGGCCGTACCTCCCCTCGCCGACCTGCCGGTACATCTCTTGAACGGCTGCCGCATTGACTTCGGGATAGCTTGGAGCCTGGGAATAGGCTCGGGCCGTATCTTCGTCCGCATATTTCATGTCTGGCAGGTAGATATCCACGATTCCATCCAGGAGACGCAAAGTCTCCAGGCTATCATATCCATTGGTGTTATATACGAAGGGCAACCGAAAACCTCTCGCGATCGCCAGGCATATTGCTTCCAGGATTTGCGGGACGAAATGCGTGGGCGTGACCCAGTTAATGTTGTGACACCCCCGCTTCTGTAAGTCGAGCATCATTTGAGCCAGTCCCTCCGCGCTTTTTTCTCTCCCTACGCCCAATTGACTGATCGGGTAGTTCTGGCAGAATACGCAGCGCAAATTACAATGGGTCAGGAAGATCGTTCCCGAACCCCTGGTCCCAGAAATGGGCGGTTCTTCTCCAGGATGTACGTTGTAGCTCGAGACCATGGGAAGCATTCCGGATCGACAGAACCCCCGTTCACCCCGAGTCCGATCCACGCCGCAGCGTCGGGGGCAGAGGCTGCAGGATTTCAAGATGTGGGCGGCCCTTTGAGTCCTTTCCTGCAGCTCCCCCGCAGCCCATAGCTCAAGATAGGTCGAGAACACGATGTACGATCCTTCCAGCAACAATAGTCAGGACAGCAAATCCTTTCAACTCCCAGCCCTGAAAGGGAGAGTTACGGCTCTTGGATTTGAACTTGCTTACTTCGATGGTCTGCTTTCGGTTAAGGTCGATTAGAGTCAGGTCAGCGTCTGCCCCCACTTTCAACTCGCCTTTGCTCAGCCCGAGGATGCGCGCTGGCTTCAGGGTGAACTTCTCGATGGCCTCCATTAAAGTCAGATGTCCCTCATGCACGAGTTTCAGAGTCAGGGGCAGCGCCGTCTCCAACCCGATGATCCCGTTGGCCGCGTATTCGAACTCCACGTCTTTCTCGATGGCCGTCTGGGGGGCATGGTCTGTGGCAATTGCATCCAGCGTTCCATCTTTCAGCCCAACGATGACTGCCGCCACATCTTTCGCCGTTCTTAAAGGAGGATTCATTTTCGTGTTGGGATCAAAACCACGCACGGCCTCATCGGTCAGGGCAAAGTAATGGGGGGCCGTCTCTGCCGTCACCTGCACCCCCCGGGCCTTGGCTTCCCGGATGGCCCTCACAGAACCGGCCGTACTGACATGGGCAATGTGCAAGGAGGCCCCGGTAAGCTCTGCCAGAGTGATATCCCGAAGAATCATCACCTCTTCAGCAGCGTTAGGAGTCCCCCGCAGGCCCAGGGTTGTGGAAACGAATCCTTCGTTCATCACCCCCTGACCCACCAAGTTAAGGTCCTCGCAATGGGAGATGATCGTCAACCCAAAACTACTGGCATACTCCAGCGCCCGGCGTAAGAGACCCGCGTTCATCAAAGGCTTTCCATCGTCGGAGAGAGCCACCACCCCCGCATCTCTTAATTCGCCGATCTCTGCCAGAGATTCCCCTTTCAGCTCTTTGGTCACAGCGCCGACGGGAAAAATATTGGTCAAAGCCCGTTCCCGCGCCTGCCGGAGGATGTAGTCCGTAACGGCGCGCGTATCATTCACCGGAAGGGTGTTAGCCATACAGACGAGGGAGGTGTACCCCCCGGCAGCCCCGGCCTTAGATCCAGATTCGATGGTCTCTTTATACTCGAACCCGGGCTCACGAAGATGACAGTGCATGTCGATCAACCCAGGCACGAGAACTTTTCCCGTTCCGTCGATCACCCCTCCACTGAGATGCGCAGGATCCTTAGGCTCGCCCTTTGGGCCGTTCCATCCTACCTTAGATTCCGGAATCCCCTGCCTGATTTCGGCAATCTTGCTGCCTTCCACGAGCACATCCATCTGGCCATCGATTCCGCTGGCTGGGTCCAAAATGCGGACATTCTTGATCAGCAGGCTCATACAGAACTCCTGTCCGTCTCTCTCTCTCCCCCGACCAGAAGGTAGAGGAGGGCCATGCGTACTGCCACACCATTAGTCACCTGGTCCAAAATCACCGAAAAAGGCCCGTCAGCCACTTCCGGTGAAATCTCCACCCCTCGGTTCATGGGGCCGGGGTGCATGATCAAAACTTCTGGCTTGGCTTCCTTCAGGACTTCCAAGTTTAGGCCGAAGAACCGGGAATATTCTCGCAGGGTGGGAAAAAACCCGCTGCCTTGGCGTTCGAGCTGAATCCTGAGCATCATGATCACATCCGCTTGGGGGACGACCTCACGAAGGTTCGAATGCCAGCGGACGCCCAATTTTTCCACCCCTGCCGGCATCATGGTGCGAGGTCCCGCCAGATGCACTTCTGCTCCCATTTTTGTGAACCCATAAATATTCGATCGGGCCACTCGGCTGTGCAGGATGTCTCCCACGATGGCCACATTCAACCCTGCGAGCTTTCCTTTTTTTTCTCGAACGGTGAATAGATCCAGCAGGGCCTGGGTGGGGTGTTCGTGGGCTCCGTCCCCGGCATTGATGACCGGAACCCGCATCAGCCGAGCGAGCAGATGGGGTGCTCCGGAAGCTGAGTGGCGGATGATAATGCAATCCGGATTCATGGCCTCCAGGTTTTTAGCCGTGTCAATGAGCGTCTCCCCCTTGGCTACGCTGCTGGTAGAGGTGGAGATGTTGATCGTATCCGCGCTGAGTCGTTTGGCCGCGATCTCAAAAGAGGTGCGGGTTCGGGTGCTGGCTTCGTAGAAAAGGTTGATTACCGTCTTTCCGCGCAGGGTGGGAACTTTCTTGATTTCCCGGGTGGAAACCTCTTTAAAGGATTCGGCCGTATCCAGGATGAGGCTGATTTCCGAGGCACTCATCTCCTGGATTCCCAGGATGTCTTTGCGTGCCAGCCTCAGAACAGGTTTTTCTGAAAACTGCTGGCCGGATACCCGGCCCTGTTCATCCACCATCTTACACCTCTTATAAAAAAGACTAAGATTCACCGCAGAGCACGCGGAGACCGCGTCCTCGGCGATCTCGGCGGTGAGTGATTAGGGGATTTTCTCCTGAATGACCACCTGATCTTTGCCTGCGACCTCCCGGAATAAGACGGCCACTTCGTCTTGGGGGGCGGTCAACACCTTTTTCCCGACGTAATCGGCCTGAATGGGCAGTTCCCGGTGGCCCCGGTCAATAAGTACAGCCAGCTGGATGAACCTGGGGCGGCCAAAATCAATCAGAGCATCCATCGCGGCCCGTACCGTCCTTCCCGTGTACAGCACATCATCTACCAGAATGACCTTCTTATTCATCAAGGAGAAAGGCATCTCCGTCTTCCCCACGAGCGGCCGGGGAAGCCCGATGGCAGAGTCATCTCGATAAAGGGTGATGTCAACGATCCCCGAGGGGATCTTGGCATTTTCGATCTTTTCGATCTTCGACCGGATGCGCTCGGCCAGATAAACGCCGCCGGTCCGAATCCCGATTAGGACCAGGTCTTCCACGCCTTGGTTGCGCTCCAACATATCGTGAGTGAGGCGCACCAGGGCGCGATCCATGGTCTCCCCATCAATAACCAATTCTTTAGCTCTGCGCGTCATTTCACCCAGTCCCTCAATGGATCATATGGCCGATCCGGCCCCAACGAACTGACATCCCCTGACTATTCCAAGACCAGTAGATGATAAAGGCCTTGCCCCTCACGTCCTCCAGGGGCACGAACCCCCAAAACCGACTGTCCAGGCTGCGATCTCGGTTATCTCCCAGGACGAATAGCTTTCCCCGGGGAACGGTCACCGGGCCAAAATTGTCTCGTTTTTGGACTTCCGCTGAAAAGATGATATCTTCCCTGTAAACCGCGTGGGAGTCGGGCACCTCAGACCCGTTAAGGAAGAGCTTCTTGTTTACGATCTTCACTATATCCCCTTCCACGCCTACCACTCGCTTGATAAAATCTTTACTCCGCTCCAGAGGGTAGATGAAAACGATGACGTCCCTCCGTTTGGGTTTCTCCAGGGA
>JACRCA010000230.1 GCA_016234425.1 Deltaproteobacteria bacterium
AAGTCTACCTCCCTATCGACTGTGTGGTAGCGGATAGATTCGATCCAACGGCCCAAATCAAGGTAACTCCAGTTCAGGAGATTCCTAAAGATTGGATGGGCCTGGACATTGGCCCGGCGACCACTACCCTCTTTGGCGAGGCCCTGCATAACATCAAAACCATCCTCTGGAATGGCCCCATGGGGGTTTTTGAGATGGCGCCCTTTAGCCGGGGTACATTCGAGATGGTCCGGCATATCATAAATTCGGGGGCCGTGAGCGTTGTGGGCGGCGGCGATACTGATTTAGCCGTGCATAGATCTGGCGAAGCGCAGCGCATCTCTTACATCTCCACGGCTGGCGGCGCCTTTCTCGAGCTCCTGGAAGGGAAAAATCTGCCCGGTGTCGAAGCCCTGAAAAAATAATTTTGAGCCACAGAGAGCACAGAGATCATAGAGATATATCAAAACTCTTTAAAATAAAAAAAGAATTTAGGACACGGATTCTAACGAATAAAACAGATATATTTCTTAACAAAATTTTCAGAATTTTAACGTAAGTAATAAGAGCACAAAGAGAGATTGAATTTCCAAATAAATACATTCTTTTTTCATTTTTGATTTTAAATTTTATTTTTAACTCTGAGACCTCTGTGCTCTCTGTGGCAAATGGTTTTTTATTCTGAAAGGAGATGGGAAATATGCCTCGGACCCCATTGATTGTGGGCAACTGGAAGATGCACAAGACCATCCAGGAAACAGTGGATTTCTCCCTCCGCCTCAAAGACGAATTTGCCAAAGAAAAAGACCCACGAGTGGAAGTTGCCGTCGCTCCGCCCTTCACCTCCTTAGCCGCCGCAGCTAAGGTTCTTCGTGGCTCCCCCATCTCCCTTTCTGCCCAGGATGTCTTCTGGGCCGAGAGCGGCGCCTATACTGGAGAGATCTCTCCCAAGATGCTGGCCGATGTTGGCTGCCGCTTGGCCATCGTGGGCCACTCCGAGAGGAGGCAATACTTCCACGAGACGGATGACTCTGTAAATAGGAAAGCAGCAGCCTTGATAAAAGAGGGGCTAATCCCCATCATCTGCATGGGGGAGACTTTATCTGAGCGTCAAGGGAGATCAACTCTTTCGGTAGTGGAAAAGCAAACAAGGGATGGGCTGAAAGGGCTGGCAGACAAAGATCCTGAAAACTTAGTTATTGCTTACGAGCCCGTGTGGGCCATCGGCACGGGTCATACAGCCACTCCGCAACAGGCGCAAGAAGTCCAGGCCTTTATCCGCCAACTCTTGGGAGAGATCTTCTCCTCCCGAATAGCCCAAGGAATGCGCATTCTTTACGGGGGGAGCGTAAAGCCCGAGAACATTGCCGACCTTATGGCCATGGAAGATATCGATGGAGCTCTGGTGGGTGGGGCCAGCCTGGATGTCCAATCTTTTGCCCAGATCATTAAAGGTGCCCAGCCAAGCAAAAGATAATTTTTCACCAAAGAGAACGCAGAGAGTGCCGAAATCGGGGATTTCTCTGCGTTCTCGGCGAGCTCTGCGGTGAATGAATGAAAAAAGGATAGCCTTTTGCCGGAGGATGTGCTATAAATTCTCTGTAGAGGAGGACATCAAAGAATGCCTTTTGCCATTGGGGTTATCCATATTTTTGTCTGCTTTCTTTTAATCTTGATCGTGTTACTCCAGACTGGAAAGGGGGCAGATATCGGGGCTGCTTTCGGAGGAGGCTCCAGCCAGACTCTTTTCGGGTCAGCTGGTCCCGCTGGTTTTTTAGCTAAAATCACCACGATCATAGCCATTATTTTTATGGTCACCTCCATTGGTCTGGCCTACTTATCCAGCCATCGGAGCGGAGCCTCAGTCATGAAAGAAGCGACCCCGAAGAAAACGGCTCCAGCACTACCGCCCACGCCAGTGGAAAAAGGGATTCCAATTGTTCCGGGACAGCCTGGGCCAGCCCAGCCTCCAGCAAAATAAGATTGAACAAGGAGGATATCAAAGAACCAAAAAATTAAACCACAGAGAGCACCGAGGATTAAGAAATAAAGATAAAACCCAAATTACCATGTGTGGCTGTCTTTTTTGATTATCTAATTTCTCTGCGTCCTCTGTGGTTAAAAAATAGCCGAAGTGGTGGAATCTGGTAGACACACCATCTTGAGGGGGTGGCGAGCTATGCTCGTGCGGGTTCGAGTCCCGCCTTCGGCACCAGAAACAAAAAAGCCGCTTCATGAGCGGCTTTTTTGTTTACCAGTAGCCATAGGCCTCCGGCTTTTGGCTTTCAGGTTTTTAGCTTAGGCCTTAAACCTTTTAGCCCTTATTTCCCTTTCTACTCTCGTACCTTCCTCATCACCTCCTATTCATTTGAATCAACCAGGGACTCGCCCGCATTCAAATTTACCAGGTCTTGCGGGTTAGTGACTCATTTAACACCTTTTCCATTTCCAGGCCGTGGGCCAAATAAACCGAGTGGGCCACCAGGAGGTCGGCCTGGCGGAGGATCAGCGCTTCCGCAGACCCGGGCGGACGGGAGGAAAAGTTCGTTGAATGGGTGTCGATCATATGGGCCACCTCTGCAGGCAAACCTTCGGCCCGAGCTAGGGCTGCCCCGGCAACCGCATGGGAAGTCTTTCGGCCAATTTCGGTGAATCCGCCGGTTTGGAAATCGAAGATCACCAATTTATCCACGTCATGAAGCAAAGCCCCGGCCAGCAGATAGTCCATATTCACTCTGAGTTTCAAAATTTCGACGGAAATAGCAGCCATCTTCTCGCAAGCCTGGCATACCTGATTGGTATGTTCCACATTGGTATAAGCGATATAGTCCCGGGCCGGTTCAAACTGATGCCCATCCTCGATTCGGGAAAAATTGCTCTGCTTCCAGGCCCTGTGCCAGGTTCGGATGACCTTTTCGCGGATTCCTTCGTCCCCGATTTTTGCAATGGCCGGCAAAAGTCCCAAGATATAATCTCTATCGCTCTCTGGCACTTTCCTTCCCACAAAAAGCCCACCTCTCCTCGCAGGGGGGTCCGAGCCACACGGGTAATTTAGGACTGACTTCAAATTGGACGAGTTTGGAAGTTTTGGATCGATCCTAATCCAGTTTAAGAATAAACTCAATAAAAAATGGAACCGAACCGGTCAGTATGATTCTTTCTTGACAAAAATGGGGTCCATCAATAAAATTCCAAAAAATGACAAAAATTTTCTCTGCTTGACCACCTCGCCGGGTGTATTAGGAACCAAAGGAGGAAAAACCGTGGATTTTAAAAGGACCGAGTCCCAGAAGGCCTTACAGGCTTCGGCCCGGGCTTTTGCCCGCAACGAGATTGAGCCCGAGGCGAGGGAATTTGATGAAAAAGGCCTCTTTCCGTGGGATACCTTCAGGAAGATGGGCCGGGAAGGGTTTCTGGGGATCACTGTCCCTGCCAGTTATGGCGGAGGAAATGGCGGAGCGATGGAATACAGCATCCTCTGCGAGGAGATCGCCAAAACCAGCGCAGCCTACATTCACAACGGCCATTACCAGACCGAAAAGATGCTCATCCACCATGGAACGCAGGAGCAGCGGCGAGAACTTTTACCCAAACTGGCTAGCGGAGAATACTTGGCCGCCACAGCCGTATCCGAAACCGGCGTCGGGTCGTCCTTCAACGCTATGGCTTCCACCGCGAGAAGAGAGAAAGACGGTTATATCTTGAATGGTGAAAAAGTTCATATCAACGATGCGGCGGAGGCGCAGATCATCAATTTCTTTGCCATGGCCCCGCAGGGGCTGACCGTATTCTTAGTCGATCCAAAATTGCCCGGCTTCTTTATCAGGGAAAAGATGGATCCTATAGGCCTGCGAGCCTCTCCGATCTATTCTTTCCGCCTCCAAGAATATCGGGTTCCGGAAAGCCGCAGGGTCGGCGAGGAAGGGCAGGGCGCGCGGGCTTTTTTCTCGGCCTTCAACCGCAGCCGTATTGGCAATGCAAGTTGTCTTTTGGGGATTGCCGCTGGGGCCTTGGAAAAAGCCATTGCCTTTATAAAAGACCGGAAAGTTGGCAACAAAGTTGTGGCTGACTTCCAAGGGATCCGCTGGATGGTGGCTGAGTTGTCTACAAAGTTGGAGGCAGTTGGGCTTCTGCGAGATAGAGCCGCCTGGATGGAAGACCAAGGAGAAGATCCGGTTCGGGAAACTTCCATGGCCAAATTGCTGGCCGGGGAGGTATCGATGGAGGTGGTATCCCAAGCCATCCAGTTAACCGGGAGCCATGGTTGTTACCGGGACACGCCCTTCGAGCGATATCTCCGGGACGCTAAATGCCTCTGCATTGCCGGGGGCACTCTGGAAGTGATGAAGAATAACATTGCCAGGCAAATTCTAGGATAAAGACTGAGAGAAATGGACGACCTGAAGACCCTGCTGGCTGAAAAAGTTAGGCGAATCAGGGATAAAACCTACATCTATTTCCGCGACCGAACTTTCACTTATCGGGAAATAGACCTCCTCAGTAATCAGTTTGCCCATACTTTTTTTGAACTGGGGATGCGCAAAGGCGACCATGTGGCCGTGATGCTTCCCAACTGCCCGGAATGGATTGCCTGCTGGTTTGGGCTGGCCAAGCTGGGGGCAGTTTTGGTATCGTTTAATACCCAGTGGAAAGCGGATGGACTGGCCTATGCCCTGAAGCAGGCCGACGTTAAATGCTGCCTGATAGCGGCCGAGTTTCAGGATGAATTGAAAAAATCTGGGGAGCACCCGGAAATTACCAAAGTCATCTTTGATCTTCGGGGAGGGGCA
>JACRCA010000226.1 GCA_016234425.1 Deltaproteobacteria bacterium
GCTCTGAAAGATTTTGCTGTGGCAATAGTGGGAGCCGTGGTGAGATAAGTTCTGAACAACAATAGGACTATTGGTTGGTTCACAGCTAAGCAATTAAATACATTCACAAAGGAGGATTAGGTATGAAGATAATTGCAATTGTGTTGATGGTTTTGGCGTTAGTTCTAATTTTTGTCCCTTCCTTTTATACCTGCGCCGCTCATGGCAAGGCTATTCAACTACCCGATGGTAGGAGCATTCCAATGAAGTGCTTATGGACGGCCCGTGCGGAGATCGGGCTAGGGGTGTTGCTGTTGGCTGTCGGCGCCTTTCTCTTTATCAGTCGCAAATTAGAGTCAAGAAGGTTCCTTTCGATTTTGGCTCTTATTCTGGGAATTTTTATTGTCCTTTTTCCTACAGCGCTTATCGGAGTCTGTGTCAAACCTGATATGCCATGCGTAGTGGTTATGAAACCAACTCTATTGCTAATTGGGATAGTTACTGGTGCGTTGGGCATTGCAGCTACCGTTTGGAATTTTACCCGCAATTACAAACTGACTGAGAGTTAACGGAGATCATCTTTTAACCTGTCTTTACCATTGCAGTCTGCATGTATCAGGTAGGTTTAGCGATTGGAAAACACCTCGCGAAAGAGTTACCGTGATGTAAAACATCATAAAAGAAGGAAGCATTGGCTGGGGTAAACCGGGAAATACTTTGGGGGGATTCAATTGGGGCAGAATCTATTTTTTAAGGAGGATTACAATGAGTTGGGAACAGTTAAAACAGGAGACGATCGATGTGGGACTTTGTACAGGGTGCGGTGCATGTGTGGCCGTGTGCCCTCGAAAACAGATTCAGTTAAAAATAGGATGTGTGGACCCCGAACTGGTGGGGGAATGCAAGGAAGAGAGCTGTGACCTGTGCAGTGAAGTCTGCCCGGGCGCTTTCATTCCAAGATCAGAGCTGGAGGAAATGATATTTGGAAGAAAAAGGAAGGAGGATGAAAATCTATTCGGGCAATATAAAGAGCACTTCGTTACCCACGCAAAAGATGAAAAGGTTCACCATGCAGGAGTGGCTGGTGGTACAGTTACTGCCCTTCTCCTTTATGCGTTAGAAGAGGGGATTATCGACGGAGCTATCGTGGCAGGATACGACGAGGCAGAGCCCTGGAAGGTCAAGGCCAAGATTGTTAAGACCAAGGACGATCTTCTAAATTGTGTAAGGTCCAAATATGCCATATGCAATACGGTCTCCGCCCTCCGGGATGCAGTGGATCAAGGCCTTGAAAAGATCGCCATTGTGGCTCTCCCTTGTCATACCTATGCCCTGCGGAAGATGCAGCTTCATAAATTGAAAAGATTGGTAGATAAAGTTGAGTTGATCATAGGGCTTTACTGCCTCTCGCAGACTTACATGGACGGAACCGAATATATTATCAGGGAAAGATTAGGAATATCTTTAAATGAGGTGGATCAGATATCTTATCGCGGCCGATTGGGCGATCCTTTCGGGGGTGGCTTCTGGGTAAAGACAAAGAAAGGAGAGGAAAAGGCCCTGGAGTTGATTGCTCACTGGGGTATGGTCCCCACTATTTTCATCGGATTTCAAGTAGAGCGATGCCTCGTCTGCCTTGATCACACGTGCGAATTAGCAGATCTTTCGGCGGGGGACGTGTGGGGAAGGGAGGAGGAACTGAAGAAGATTAATGAGTACGGTTGGACTGGGATTTTTGTGCGGACTGAAAAAGGAGAAAGAATTTTCCGGGGAGCCATTGAAGCAGGCTATATTGTATCAATGCCCGGGGGGCCGATCGCATCCTATTATCCAGTCAATCCAGGACATCCCAAGAAGAAGTTTGCGGTCCCGGCCCGGATCCAATACCGGAAAAAATATGGCTGGCCAGTGCCTGAAATTACCTAACGAGTCGATACTGAAAAATTCTTTTCTCTCGCTGATGGATTTCTTGACTCCAGCTAAGGCTCGTTGGAGGCATTAACTTTCCGCCTTCGGCGGATCAAATCACCATAGGCGGGCCTCATCTTTGGCTCCGCCAAGTCGGGTATCCCAAAATCCATAATCAGCTACAGGCGGCCTCAAAAGAAAAACAGTATATTACATTTTTATTTATTCTTAGTGATCTCGGCGTTCTCTGTGGTGAAGATTTTGCGTTTATTTCTTCGGAATTTCGCAGATGCGGTTCAACGAGCGGAGAGATTTGGGCAGGGATTCCTGAGGAATTACCAGCAGGGAAGAATTTAAAGAAGCGCTCATGGCCAGAACCTCAACTCCATCGGTAACCAAGGCCGAGAGAATCCGGCTGGCGATCCCCGGGATTTCGCCGAGGTGAGGACCGTAGAGAGTGATCAGGGTCACGTCTTCCTGGACCCGAAGGGTCGTTGACCGGGGAAGGTCGAGTCCCTCCTGCAAAGCGGCCCGCACCCAGTTTAAGTAATGTTGAGCTGTGGTCAGGGATAGAATGGAATTTCCGTTATGGGCGATTGACTGCACGATGAAAGAAATGGGTATATCTTCTTCCCGCAGGGCGTAAAAAATAGAGGGCAGGAACTCGGCCTTTCTTTCCTCCAAGAGAACAGTAAGCAGGGCCTGGCCCGAAGAATGGAAGATATTGTGGAGTTTGATCTTGGCCACAGCTAAACCTATCCGGGAAGCTCGAAATATTCGCTCAAAGCATTCAAAGCATCCGGGATGAGTCTCTCCTCGATGAGACCGGAGATGGCTGAAAGGGAGAAGCTGATGGTCAGGAGCCTGATCCCGGCGTCCTTAAATGCGCTGAGAAAATTACCGATCACTGCAGCGCGGCTTCCGTGAGGAAAGAGAGAGATCATTCCCACCCCGTCCCGGGAGCGAACTTCTTCCCAGCCAAATTTTTCCCTCATTCCTCGGAGCAAACCGAGGGCGGCGGCGATGTGATTCCGCTGGACGCCGAAGACAAGATCTATGGTATCATCAGCGTGGGCATGGGTAACGACGAATTCCAAGTTGATGCCGTTTTCTGCCAGGAGGATCAGAATCTGGGCCATTTGCGACAACCCCATCGGCAGGGAGGGGACTTCGACCTGGGAAAGGTTTGTGACTTGCCGGAGTCCAGCAATCCGAATTTTCTTCATGGGTCCAGGCTCTCCTGTAATGAGGCCATAAAAACTCGCTTCCTCCTTCTCTTTTCAAGCCGCCCTGAAGGGCGAGGATAAACGCTCCTTCTTCATCTATTATAAAGCAGAAGATTTCGGTCATTCACCGGAAAAAAGACGACAAAAGGGGACGGCTTTATTTCCTCGGCCATAGAAAGCTAATTTAGAAATTTTAGCCCATCCCAAAATGTGACCTTTCTATGAGAGTGAGGGTTTTACGGCCAAAATGGATAGAGAGTATGGCCTTGAGGAGGTCGCCAGGCCAAGAAAGGAGGATGATGAAAAAATAGGACTGTCCCTTCTTACTGTTTTGGTAAAGCAATCACAACCCGCGAGCCGTCGGGAACAGCCAGGACCTTCGCTCCCAGCCCCAACTTATTACGCGCGGCAGTCAAAGCCTCCTTTGGGGAAAAGCTTCCCGGAGAATGCTTAAGCCCGGGAAAGCCAGTTGTTCCGCATTGCCTCCTCGGTCCGCTCAATGATTCGGGACATGATCTGAACGGTCAGAGCAGGATATTTTCCAATCGCCGTTTCATCCGAAAGGATCAACTGCTCGGCGCCGTCCAGGACGGCATTGGCCACGTCACAGACTTCGGCCCGCAAGGGGCGGGGATTTTCCGCCATGGTCATCATCATCTGGCCGCCCACCGAAACGAGTTTCCCCGCCTTCCGGCATTTGGCCACGATGAGTTTCTGGGCGATGGCCAGCTCTTCCATGGGGAGTTCCACTCCCAGGTCCCCGCGAGCTACACAGATGGCATCGGCAACTCGAATGATTTCATCTATGCGGTTCACGGCGGTTTGATTTTCAATTTTGGGGACGAGTGAGATAGAAGCTCCCTGGGAACGAAGGAAGGCTTTCACTCGTTCGACTTCCTCGGGGCCCCGAACGAAAGAAAGAAAAAAGAAATCAGCTTTGTGTTCGATACCCCATAAGAGGTCGCTCTCTTCCATTTTGGTTAGGACTCCAGAGTTACCCATCATGGAAGGGCAATTCACCCCTTTTTGGCTGTCCACCCAGCCCCCGTTGAGAACCCGGCAGCGGACCGTTTGGGATTCGGTTTGTACCACTTCCATCTCTAACTTGCCGTCGCTCAGGAAGACTCGATCCCCTTGGCGTAATTCTCTCAAAAAAACGGGAGAGTCAATCTGGGCTTGTTTCTCATCTCCCAGAACTTCTTGGATGGTCAAACGATATTCCTGGCCGGGTTCCAAAAAGACCGCCCGCGAAAATGTCCCCAAACGGACCTTGCTTCCTTTCAAGTCCACAAAAAAAGGAATCTTTTTCTTCACCTTTTGGGCCACAGCACGGATGTTTTTGACAAGAGCGCTGAACCAGCGGTGGTCTCCATGGGAGAAGTTCAGGCGGCACATGTCCATCCCACTCTCCCCTAACTCCTGAATCACCTCCGGAGAAAAAGAGGCTGGCCCCATGGTGCAAATGATTTGAGTCTTTCTTCGTGAATTCATGACTGGCCAATCCTAAGGCAAATGAAAAATGAGGTTCACACGAAGAAGCGTGAGATCCGGCTCTCTTACCGCAGGGCGGGGTGAGGGGGACAAATTATTGAAGAAAACTTCATACGGTCCGGCATAGGCGACTGATGGCGACCTCCGTTTCCCCCAGTAAGTCCGCCCTGGTGGGCTTGCCCCAGCAAACATCAACTAGCTCTTGTTCTAAAATATTGGCCGCGTCGGCCAGACTCATTCCTTTCGTGATCACCGCCGAAAGATCCACATCCAGGTTGTCTTTCAATAATTCGACCGTGAAGGGATTCCCCGACACTTTGATCGTCGGCACGATCGGATGGCCGGAGGGATTTCCCTTCCCCGTCGAGAAAATGATCGCCTGCGTTCCACCGGCAGCTAAAGCCGTCACATTCTCTACTCCTGGTGCCGGCGCATCCATGATCACAAAGCCTTTCTTCGTCGGCCGATGGCCATAGCCAATCACTTCCATGAGAGGCCGGGACCCTCCCTTCTTGATCGCCCCCAAGGCCTTCTCCTCGATTGTCGAGAGTCCGCCTATGATGTTATCTGGCGCAGGGTTCGCCCCCAACAGGTCCACGCCCACTTCCTTAGCGTAGGTCACGCAGAAATTCACGGCCTCCAGCAACTTCTGCTTCGTGGCCGGATCCTTGGCCCGGGCAGCCACCAAATGCTCCGCTCCCAAGATCTCCACTGTCTCACTCATGATGACGGTACCGCCCCTGTCCACCACCATGTCAGCAACCATTCCTGTCACCGGGTTCGAAACGATGCCCGAAGACCCATCCGAACCGCCACACTCCATGCCCAGTACCAGTTCGCTCCAGGGCATGGGCTCCCTTCTCTGTCGCCCCGCATCCCCCATAAGCTGCAGAGCGGCCCGGACGCCCAGATTGGCCACATTGGCCGTGCCCCCATCCTCCTCGATAGCGTAGGCTTCAACCGGACGGCCGGTCTTGGCGATGGACTGGGCAATCTCCTCCGCTGAACTCCGGAACAAACTGATCACGACGGCTCCGTAAACATTCGGGTTTGTCCCTATATTCACCACCGTGCGGAGGTGTTGGTCTAGATCGGGACCCATGCTACCCCGCCCGAAGGTCGGGCAGACGGCTTGCGTTCCCCGCACAATCGAAGCTACTCGACGCACCGTGGGGTTAGAATTATCCATAGCACTAATAATGGCTACGTAGTTGCGGATACCAAATTTTCTGTCTTTCCGACGGTACCCCCAAAATTCCTGAATCATTTCTTCCTCCTATTACGGCTCGCAAAATCTCCCTCTCCCCAAATTGGGAGTGAGAGCAGGCAAAACAATTTATCCTCGCAGGCTCCGAATATTCTGGATGTGCACATGATCTCCCGGAGAAATCTCGGCCGTCGCTTCGCCGATGACCTCTCCGTACTTGATCACTTTATCTCCTTTTTTCAGCGCTTTGATGGCGATTTTGTGGGCAAAGGGAATCTCGTGATTGACTTTCAACGTCTTTCCATTGGACAGAACCGTCTGGTCGCCCGCTTTGGCGGGCTCCACGGCCACGGCGACGTTGTCTCTCTCATCCAAGATCAAAAACCTGGCCATCTTAGTTTTACCTCCTCAGGATTCGTCTATTTGCGAATCCCGATGCGCTTGGCCAATTCCGTATAGTATTGCGCCTCATCATAAACGAACTTGGTGAAGTCTTTGCTATTCAAATAATGGATGTGCGACTGGATTAAATCCATCCTCTTCTGAAATTCGCGATCCTTTACCATCTCCTCGACGGCTTTTTCCCACTTTTCGACAATATAATCAGGGGTACCCTTCCGCATCGTAGCCCCAGTCCACCA
>JACRCA010000227.1 GCA_016234425.1 Deltaproteobacteria bacterium
CATAACGTCTACTGGGGAGCCCGCTTTGGATCCGCAAAGCAGCTTGATTGATTTGGTAGGAAAATCAGCGCCCGGGGATTTTTGAGCGAAAACTAAGCTTGTCGCGACCACCCCTATGACGACCATGACCGTAAAAATGAGCTTCCTTTTATATTCCATATGCCTACCTCCTTTCCTTGACTTGATCCATTCTACTTTCAAGCTATGGTATCCCCGCTGGCGCGGGGGCAGGATTCTGGCTAATGTCTGGCAGGAAATGCTGCAGCAGTGATACCAAAGCATATCGATTCATTGGCTGATCTGAAGCCGCAATGGGCACGCCCACAAAATCCAGGATCCATTGTTTAGCCCGATGCAAAACCTGTCTATGATCTCCCAGAGGGTGATGAAGCCCGTCGCAAGCAGTATACATGCTGTAGCCTGGAAACGGGCTTAATAAATTGCTTCGTGAAAGAATCGCTTTAATTTACACATTTTCTCCCCTGCCGTCAAGTTGGCAAAAACTCTATCAGGTTCTGATCACTCATGCCCTCCCGCCTGGACCACGACACAGTCTCCAAGGGGGGAGGGAAGGGAGGAGGAGAGCAGTATCAAATCTCAATTTGATTCCCCGTGGCCTGCTTTCCTCCCCCGACCCCCTTTAATAAACTGAGCATGTCCCATATCTTTTTGCTGGACACCGGGGGTGCGATAATAGGGTCTTACATTCTCATAGAATGGGATGGCAAAAATTGACTTAGTTTTCAACTGCTTACTCTCCCCTCCCTTGACGGGAGGGGATTAAGGGGAGGGTGAAAGATGTCTATTTTATCACCCCTACCCTTCCCTCCCCCATCCAAGGGGGAGGGGATAACTTACTGTCACGACTATAGATTTCCATACCCCCTGTGTCTAGCCGCTGACTTATGGGACTTGTTCAGTTCAGGAAAGAGGGGAGGGAAGGGAAGGAATGATTTATTCAACTTTTGTATCAGATTTTTGCGGCCATGGCCCAGGGGACGATTATCTCAAAGGGGGAATCTTCGCCGTGGAGGTAGCGGGGGGCACGGTACTTGTCTGCCTTGGCAAAGCCGGGGTTTTCGATGAACCCGTGGTCGGAGAAAAAGATAAGCAGGGTTTTAGGCGGCAGGTCCCGCAGGCGGGGAGCTAGGTCGAGCTGCAGGTATTGTAGAACATTGCCGAAAAGGTGCTCCAGGGTTCCTTTCTCGGTATGCACTCTTTCGTCTATGCCTTCGATCTTCCATATCCTCTTCCTTTCCTCGCCGGAGACCTTTCCCAGGGACTTTTCGAGAAATTCCATCTGCCGGGGGGTGGTGGAAGGGAGGTGAGCCCAGAGGGCACCTTCCTGAACGATGCGCAGTTGATTGGAAATCTGGGTAAAGAAATTCTCCTTAAGGTATTCCCATAGGTCCCAGCGTAATCCGTCCAGGAGCACATAAATCCTCCCCGCGTCCTCGGCAGAACTTCCTTTCCTCGGGGACAGAGAAAGAAGGTCTTCGATCATCTTGGGCCGCTTTCCTTCCCCGGCTTCCCATCCAGGGCAAGCCTGTCGGTAGAACTGAGCGAAACTGCCGGAAAGGGAATTGCAGAGATTTTCAGCCAGGGCCAGGTGCTCTTTAGCCGGGGCCGGAATAGAGACCTCCAGCCTCCGGAATTGTCCCGGAAGGGTGCCAGTGAGGAAGGACAACGGGCTCAGGTGCTGGAGATAGAGGGATTCCCATTTCGGGAAGTCCCGCGGCGGGGTCCCCTCTCTGCGCTTCAAAGCGGAAAGCTTCTGCCGGAGGGTACCGTAGGCTTGCCAGGCCTGGTTCATCTCCTTTTGCCTGGCGGAGAACCCTGGAGTCTGCGGGGGCAAGAGGGGACTCTCCAGCGAAGAAGGCGTTGGACTTTCTCCCTCTCCTTCCGGAGAGGCCAGCAATCTTTCGAAAGCCTCCCGCAGGAGGGAGGGGAAAATGCCCTCGCGATGAAAAATTTCCAGGGCCGTTCTGGGGGCCAGAAGTTTCCAGAGCTTGGCGGGGAATTCTCCTTCTCTCTCCACCTCCTCCACCAGGGATTCAAAGAGGCGAAGATCCTTTTCCCGCAGGCTCCGGCCAGCATTCGCCAGCTGCTGGATTAAAAGAAGGCCTTTCTCGTCATGGCTTTTCTGTAGGAAAGGAAGAAGGGAAAAGATCTCCCTGGGAGGCAGGCCGTATTCTTCGCTCCAGAGGGAGAGGAGAAGGGCCTTTTGCAAAACACCCTGGCCCGTTTCTTTGAGCAGGGGAAGGAGATGGGGGAATTCAGCCTCAAGAAAAGCTGGGAGGCCTTCCGACCTCGGAGCCGCGCTGCCAGGCTCCCCCCTGCCGATGAATTCCAAAAAAGTTCCTTCGGCGATTTCCTCCTCCCTCAGCCACTGCCGGAGGATTTTGCGCACCTGGGAGAGGGAATATTTTCGGTGGATGAGAGCCCCATAAATCTGATCCAGGTCCCGGCGGACGACGACAACCCGCCCCCGGAAAGCTTCATTGATCCCCTGAACAGATAAAGGGGTCAAGGATTCATCGAGCTTAGTTAGGAATGTTTCTCCCCGCGAAGAGGAAAGCGAGAGAACTTTGCGGATGGCCGAGGCTTTCTCCTTTTCTCCAACCTCTTCCAGTCCCGCCACATAAGGGAGAAGTTTTTCCTGATAGACGGGCGAGTTCAGGGCTTCCACGGTTTCCCGGATTCCCAGGTCAATGGATTCTTCAACCTCCCTTGCCGGTTTGAAGGTGACGTCCTCTCCCAAGAGAAAACCGCAAGTACAAACCGGGCTGGATTGCAGGGCGTCGAGGGATGGGCCGTGGCATTGAGCGAAAAGGACTGTGCTCAAAGCCCGGTCCACGGAACTCAGGTTGTGCTGCACGGAGATCATCTCCAACTGGTTCAGGCGGGCGAGGAGCAGGTAGCGCGGGGAATGGCGTAATTTCTCGTAGGGAGCGAATTGGTCCCCTGACCTGGCCCGGCGGTGTCCTTCAACGTAAACCTGGACATATTTTTCGCGGAAATCGTGGAAGCGCTGCAGAAGTTTTTGCATTTCCTCTGGAGCAAAGGATATTTTCCCAGCCTCAAAAAAGGCGAGGAGGTCGTTCTTTTCCTCCTTTAACTCCCGGTAAGGGGAGCGATCGGGAAGGGAAAGCCGCGGGTCGCTGGTATACTGGTAGGCAAAAAGGACTCTTTCGGCCCGATCAAAGAAGGCTTTCAGTTCTTCCATCCGCCGGAGTTTCTCGGCAAGAAACGGCTCGCGGGCAGCGGCGGATAGAAACCTTTCCAGCCCTTCCCTGGCGGAAAAGCTGACCTTCACCTCCTCCCATTGGGTTAAAACATCCAGAACATCCTGGGTCAAGGAGTCCCACGGGAGGTTCTTGAAGGCCAGGAAAGAGGAAGTTCCACGTATCCTGTGCAGGAGGTTCTGGAGAGATTCCACCTCCTTTTCCTTCCGGGCCTTGATTTCGCTCCACAGCTCTTCTTGAGAAGGAAGGGTGAAGGTTCCCTTGCGGAGCTTATCCGGGATGAGGGGGTGGGTGGGGATGAGCGCTCGAAGATCTTCGCTCAGGATCTCCCCTTTGCCCAAAGCGGTTAGGCCCTGGAGCCCGTTGCGGGAAATATCCTCCAGGCCTTTTTTCCTCTGTCCCTGGTAGGCGATGATGTTTCCGGAGAAGAGCAGAGCGAAGACCAGGACTTCGAATTGATTTCTCAGAAGGCCGAACTCCCCTTTGCGAAACGCCCAGTAAAGCGCCTCCGGCGCTAAAGGCCCTTTCTCCAGAAGCGAGAAAAAATGTTCAGCCAATTCATTGTGCCGGGGGTCGACCTGAAGCTGATACAGGTTTCCTTTCTTCTTGATCAGGCCCATGGGTTTCAGAAGTCCATCCAAGACCGCGCGCACGCCAAACTTCGCCCGCTCATCCACCTCCACCATGCCCGTGGCGAAAAAGTCCCGCAGAAGGTTGGGAATGGTCGTGGGAGACA
>JACRCA010000233.1 GCA_016234425.1 Deltaproteobacteria bacterium
CGGTGTATTCTGAGAATATTCCCTGGCTGTGCACGCCGTAAACCTTCATGGCAATGCAGATGTGTCTCTCCCCGGTTAAACAGAAATAGCAGTTGTCGCAGGGAATGTGTGTCTCGCCAGCCACGTGGTCCCCCGGTTTTAGATGATGAACTTCCTTTCCTACTTCTACCACCTCCCCGGAAAATTCATGCCCCAGGATGTGGGGAAGCTTGGGGACCACAGACTGGGCCCACTGGTTCCACTCATAAATGTGGATATCTGAACCGCAGATGGCCCCCGCCTTGACCCGGATGAGAACATCCTTAGTACCAGGTTTGGGAATATCTACATCTCTCAGCCCCGCCCCTGGGCCGGGCTTGTCTTTGACGATGGCTTTCATTTGGGTTCTCCTTTGTTTTTCAATCATTTAACCCTTTGGGCAGCACCCATTTTCCGTAAGGAAAGACACCTACGGAGGCCTTCGGGCCATGTTTCTTCATGGCCAGGCTAAACGCCTGCTCCAGGTTGGTTACGGCGGGAAGTTGAACCTGTTTGAAGGCCGGAAGATTTTTTTCTTCGGTGACTACGATGATGTCTTTCTTGGAGAGGACTTGCAGGATGGGCATCCATAAACAGGCCTGCCACAAAGGTTGCTTCCCATAGAAGATGTCCTCGTATAATCTGCGAAACGCATCATCATCGGGCGGCATGTAATCCTTGGCGTAAGCATAATGAGCGAGGCCTCCCGGAGCGGGTGTGGCGATGATGATCGTTCCGCCCTCTTTGGTAAAAAAATCCAGGTTGGCGGCCGGCCAGCAAGAGTGTGCAAAGAACCGATCTCCGGGGAATGAGCCGCTGATGGCGATATCCAGCGCACCGCCAGGAATCGTGTTCTTATCCAGGGTGTAATAATGCTCGTATTTCATAACTGAAGCGCGGCAGGCCGCGTTCGTTTCCCCGGCAGTGACTTCAATGACTTGTAGGTTCGGGTTGAGAACGACCAGCAGGGACATGGAAAGTCCCGACATTCTGGCAGCATCTTCGATGTCCTGGCGCATGATGTTCTTCGGCGGCTGGTAGCCCAGGCCCGAACAAGGGCCGGTGGTCAAACGATGATTCCATTCAATGGTCTCGTACGAACAAATCCCTGGCAAGACCATGGACCCTCCGCCGCCATATCCCCAAAGGGTCGCCTGGGTCATGGTCACGGCGAGCGAAAAGTCCGCCGTCAGCAACTTGCGGTGTACGTTGACCGGGGTGCCCAGCGTGGTCACGCCAATGAATTCAAAATCCCAAGAGTCTTTACACCGGCTCTGAAATATGGGCAGCCCACTGCGAAAAATTTTACCCCCCAATTTCCGGCGCAATTCGGCTTCACTCATCTCCCTAAGAGCCCCACTGGCCACCAGGATTTCTACCCTGCTGCCAGCCTTTTTAAGCTTATTTAAAATGGGAGGGAGGATAAGATAAGCAGGCGTCAGGCGGGCGAAGTTGTCGATGAGGATGAGCACATTTTTGCTCTTACCAATATGCTCGGAGAAGGTTGGTCCAGCCACTGGCTCGTCGAGAGCGCGAAGGATTTCACCCCTCAAATCCCGGAGAGGAGGAGGGCAGGGTGGATCAAAGACCACCGCCAAGTTCCTGTCTGGGATCTTTAAAGAAAGCTTTTTCTCCCCGTAAGGCACTCTGACTTCCCTCATGGGTTATCCCCCTGCGATATTCAAGATGAAAGATATCTCATCCTCTGGACCTACTGGGACTTCCAGGGCTTGCGGCTGATTTAGAGGAATGATTTTCTTGTTCAAGAAAACTGCCCAGGAGGGGATGATTTTACCTTCCGTACCGCCAGCGACATCTGACAGCGGGGGAAAAAGTTTAAGGCGAATATCCACCTGTCTAACCCAGCCTTCCTCTTTTGGCCAAATCTTCGGCAATATCCTTCAGACCCAGCCGCTCCAGGGTCTCCTTTTTTTGGAGGCCCGTTTTTTCATTCCAACCCCGGCAATCATAGTATTCTTCCAGGATAAGATTAAATTTCTCTCGATCCACCACCGCCCCTGCGCTTGGTCCTCCACCGGCCAACGGCTCGTTGAAGAATCGTTCGGGGATGATGTCTTTCTCTCGACCGGCGCCCTCCCGGGCGTTGAAAGCTTTCTCGATGTTGAAAACCCTCTCGCCGGCTCGTAACATTTCCTCTTCGGTAAGCTTCGTTCCATTGCAGGCATTGTAAAAACGGGTAGCCAGTTCCACTCCTTTCTTTCGTAAGTAGGAGAAGGTAGCTGATCGGTAGTAGGCGAATTTGCAGAGGCCCAGGAGGTCGGCAATGGTCACAAGATTCTCGCTCCAGGCGAGCAACCTTCCTTTGCCTTTGAGACCCTGGAAAATGTCCGCAGCTTCAGTGCTGTCAAAGAACTGCAAACCTTCTTCCGGCGTGATCAATTCTTCGACGTAAGGGTTAGAGCGCAAGTGGTCCGATCCGCGGGTGCTGGTGGCATAGGAAACGGCCCGCACGGGCATTCCCCGGGGGTCGCCGGCAGACATCTCTGAACCTTTGACTTGCATGGCGAATTGTTCCGCGCCTTTTCCAATCGTCCGCGCGGCTCGCAAGGTACCCTCGGCCAACAGATCCCCTAGGCCCTCCCGAAAAGCAATTTTGCGGGTCACCTCCATGAGGACATCCGGGTTCCCAAAATGCAGCGGCAGATGATCAGTATCTTTATCCTGGAGCAAGCCCTTCTCGTAACACTCCATGGCGAAAGCAATCGTATCTCCCACGCCTTCTATATCCAGGCCGTACTGGTTACAAAGGTGGCTAAAATAGATCACAGGCTCCGGTTCATTAATTCCACAGGTCATGCAACGGGCAATGGCCTCCCATTCCAACTTGGTCACGGTCCCGGCATACTTGCCGCTGGGAATGCGGTATTCTCTCCGACAGAGAACCGGGCACATAGGACAGGCGCTGGCCTTGATCTGATAGTCGCTGCGGAAGACCTCCGGGTCCAGACGTTTCCAGTCAAAATCTCCCAAGCGCCAGTTCTTGGCGCCGTGGATACCGAATTTAACCCGGTGATACATGAACCGGCAAGTGCCGTATTTGGTCGCTGGCGGCACGTAGGGATCAACGGAGATGACTTGGAGATAATCCTGGTAGGCCTTCCGGAATGCTTCCACATCGGCAATGCCGATGTCCTGAGTACCGCGGGTGGCCACAGCCTTAAGGTTTTTCGACCCCATGACCGCACCCAGCCCCGTTCGGGCAAAGGTACCCATGATTCCATCTGAGAAGATGCTGGCCAGCCGAACCTTTTTTTCTCCAGCCGGACCGATGACTAACGTGCCGATTTCCGGGTCCCCCAGGCTTTCCTTCAGCGCCTGATGCGTTTCCATGGTGGTCTTACGCCAGAGACTGGCGGCATCCCGAATCTCCACTTTCTCGTTGTCCACCCAGAGATAAACCGGCTTCGGGGCCGCTCCTTGGAGGATGAGCATATCGTAGCCCGCCGATTTGAGCGCTGCCCCCCAATGCCCGGAGGAGTGGCCATCGCCAAACATCTCGGTCGTTGGGGATTTGACTGTAGCTGTAGTTCGGCTGGCGGCGGGTACAGCCGTGCCAAAAAGTGCGTCGGGGCTGAAGATCAGGCGATTCTCTGGGTCGAAGGGAGCAACTTCTGGCGGGACTTCATTATATAAAAATCTGGACCCGAAACCCCGCCCGCCGATATATTTATGAGCAAAATCCAGGTCCAGGTCTTTCTTTTCCACTTTTCCCGTGGACAGGTCCACGCGCAGGATCTTTCCGGCATAGGATCCCTTTCTCTTCGCCATGGTCATCTCCTTCCCTCGGTCAGTTGTTTTGAGGCTTGTATAGATAGCTGGGTCATCGTCGAAGGAAGGGTCTTGATCTGTTGGGCTCCAGCGATATTATGCCGGACAGTGGCATCTTCGTTGGCCAGGATGGCCGCAAACCGCTGGCGCCGGACTTCCGCGCTGCGTTGATGATCTGCCAGAACGAGGACCTTGCTCGGGCAGTACTGAACACAGGCCGGGTCTCCTCCACAGAGATCACACTTCAGGGCTTTTTTCTTTTCCGGATCATAGACCATGATCCCGTACGGGCAGGCTCCGATGCAGGCCATGCAGCCCGTGCATTTCTTCTCATCCACGATCACGAGATTCATCCTTTTGAGGGAAATGATGGCCTTCTCCGGACAAGCCTGCTGGCACCAGGGGTCTTCACATTGCTGGCAAGTGACGGGGATGGAGATCCCGACGGAGAGGGGGACTACTTTGATTCGTGACTTCTTGGGATTGAATGCCCCGTTGTGCTGCAGAGAACACATCAACTGACAGGTCTCGCACCCGGAGCAGATCCGGTCGGCCTGATCCGGTAGGGAAACGTAAAGCACGCGGCGTTTCAGGCTTTTCCTTTGGCCCCTGCTACGAACATTCATCTTCGGCATATCCCTTCCTCCTTTTTGTTATTGGGCGAAAAATTTAACACATCAATTCTTGTTAGTCAATCTTGGCCGTAACTTTGGGAAAAAAATACTTGACAGCGATGATCCATAAGAGTATTTTTCCCATAATTCCCCGTGGCCCAAGCCAAGCCATAAATTAGAGATCTTTTCGTTCATCAATACACAAGGAGGTAAAAGCAAAATGAGCAGCAAGGACTTTAAGAACAGAGGAGGAAGGATTAGCCGCCGGACTTTCTTGAAAGGTGCGGCGGCTGTCGGAGGAGCGGCAGCCCTAACGGGGATTCCCGGCCTCTCTCGTATCTCCTGGGCCCAGGCCAAGAAGCCCATCAAACTCGGGGGTCTATTTGATCTCACTGGGCCTTTTGCTACGGAATCCGAAGACCAGCGCAAGGCGACGCAAATGGTTGTAGACGAGTATAATAAAAAGGGGGGGCTCCTGGGTCGGCCCATCGAATTAATCGTCCGGGACAGCAAGCTCAAAGCCGATGAAGCGGCCCTCAAGGCGAAAGAATTGGTGGAAAAGGAAAAGGTCGACCTGGCGATCGGTACGCTGGGGGCCCATACCGTTGTCGCTTACAATATCGAATGCAAAAAGCACAACATCCCCCTGGTGGGTATCTGCCAGAGCGATGATTTAAACAAGATGCCCGACTGGGGCCCGTACACCTTCCACGAAGGCTTGACCCCCTACATGACCGCCCAGGCCGAAGCCACCTGGATCGCGAAAAATTTGGGGAAGAAATGGTATTTCCTGGTCGGCCAGTGGGCGTGGGGCCAGCAGCTATATAATTCCTACCTCAAATTCATGGCCCGAAATCCGGGGATTACCAACCTGGGAAAGAGCGACTACCCGCTGGGAGCCCCTGAATACTCCATGCATTTCACCAAAATCATCGACGCCAAGCCCGAGGTGTTGATTACCACCGCCTTCGGCAAGGACCAGGTCAACCAGGCCAAGCAGATGACCGACTTTGGGCTGAAGGGCAAGATGAAAATTTTCTTCGGCCTCAGCGACCTGATGATGGCCAAGGAGGCGGGCCAGGTCAATATCGCCGGTTTGTACGCCGGAACCCATTTCTACTGGGAGATGCAGGATACCATTCCCACGGCCAAATCCTTTGTCGAGCCCTTCTGGAAACGTTGGGGCCATCCTCC
>JACRCA010000228.1 GCA_016234425.1 Deltaproteobacteria bacterium
GATTCTCTGGGAACGTCGGGCCTTGCTCTTCGACATGGGAGAGCTTAAAAGCATTCGCCCCATCAAACTGCTCAAGGTTTCCCACGCCGTTATCTCCCATACCCACATTGATCATTTTATCGGATTTGATACCCTCTTGCGGCTGATGCTGAACCGGGAAAAGACTTTAAAAATCTTCGGCCCTCCAGGGTTCCTTTCGAATGTGCAGGGCAAACTGTCGGGTTATACCTGGAACCTGGCTGCGGAATATCCTTTCTCTATTCAAGTGGTTGAAGTCCATCCTGAGAGGATGTTCACCAGGGTCTTTCGTTGCCAGGATCGTTTCTTCCCGGGAGAAGAGAAGGAGGAGCCATTCAGGGATGTTTTGGTGGAAGATCCACACCTGCAAATCCGCACCACCCATCTCGATCACCTTATTCCCTGCCTGGCTTTTGCTCTCCAAGAACGTTTTCATATCAATGTTCACAAAGAACGCCTCGCTCAGATGGGTCTTCCAGTTGGCCCATGGATTAACGAGCTGAAAAGTGCCTTATGGAGGGGGGAGAAGGGGGACTTCCGCCTGGAAATTCCCCTGAAGACAAAAGGGAGCATTCAGAAAAGAGATCCTTCACTGGAGGCCTTGAAAGAATGTCTCACTATCACACCCGGCCAGAAAATCGTATATGTTTCAGACTGCCGTTTCACCAAAGAGAATGAACAAAAGATCCGAAAATTAGCCGAAGGGGGGGATTTGTTCTTTTGCGAGGCGGCATTTTTGGAGAAAGACCGCGAGCGTGCGGAGGAAAGAGCCCATCTCACAGCCCGCCAAGCCGGGGAGTTGGCCCGGGCTGCCAAGGTCAAGAAGCTGCATATATTCCATTTTTCTCCAAAGTACGAAAAGGAAGCCTCTTTGCTTTATCGGGAAGCCGAGGAAGCTTTTCAGGGGTGACCTGTTTCGTTCTTTAGGAGTAATAGCGCCGCTGATAACGATTGTAGAAGTTTAAGGGCAATTGATCTTCCTTAGGCAATAAATCCTGAGAGTTACTTCACCCGGGTCCAATTGGTAGTTTTTCCGATCAGGGAAATTCCGATAAAGCCCCTGACCTTCAAGTGGTCGGGATTTTCCCGGTTTACCCTGGGTTTTCCCCCCAGGCCTTTAGGATCACTGGCCGGATAGTTGGGTTCCTTAAAAGAATTGTTGACCTCCTGAGACCCCTTTCGTTATACTTTTATTCCAGGGAAACGTTCAAAGGGATTTTAGAACTTCTGCTTTCTAAAAGGAAGACCAAAGCGGACAGTTTGGGTTTGAAAAGTATTGCTGTTTTTTAGGTTTCCGAAAATGAAAGATGCGGATAAAAAGAAAGATCAGCTTATTGCGGAGTTGATAAGACTGCGCCAACGAGTTCAGGAATTGGAGGTGTGCGAAAATGAGCGCAAGCAGGCTATAAGGGCGCTACAGGAAAGCGAAGAAAGATTTCGCCAGGTGTATGATGAGGCCCCTGTTGGTTATCACGAACTTGATAGAGAAGGGCGGATTACCCGAGTCAATCGTACCGAGCTCGAAATGTTAGGCTACACTGTGGAGGAGTTGCTGGGGCATCCGGTGTGGGAATTTATCGTGGAGGAGGAAAAAACCCGCCGGGTTATTACGAGCAAGATTGCTGGGGATGTATCCTACCAGGAACCCTTCCAATGCACTTACCGGAGGAAAGATGGAACGACCTTGCCCGTGCTAATCGAAGATCGGGTGAACCGGGATGAGCAAGGGCAGATCACGGTCATTCGTTCCATGATCCAAGATATTACTGAGCGGAAGCAGGCAGAAGAAGAACTCCAGAAAAAAGAGGAGCAGTTACGCCTGCGCCAGCGGGTGGAGGCCATCGGAAGATTGGCGGGCGGAGTAGCCCACGATTTCAACAACCTGTTGATGACCATCAAAGGGTGTAGCGAAATTCTCTTAAGCAAACTCGATCAGCAAGATTCGCGACGGGAAGAAGTCGAGGAAATCTGCAAAGCTGCCGAGCGGGCTACGTCTCTGACCCGGCAGCTCTTGGCTTTCGGCCGTCGGCAGGTACTTCAGCCACAGGTGCTGGATCTGAATGAGATCGTGGCCAACATAAATAGGATGCTGCAGCGTCTGATCGGCGAAGATATCCAGCTGCATACTGTGCTGGACCCGGAGCTTTGGCCTGTAAAGGTTGACCCTGGTCAGATTGAACAGGTGATTATGAATCTCGTCGTCAATGCCCGGGATGCCATGCCCGGAGGGGGCAAACTGACGATTGAGACGGCCAATGTTTTTCTCGACGAAGATTATGCCCGCCGGCATGTCTCTGTTAAACCTGGCCCTTGGGTAATGTTGGCGGTGACTGATAACGGTTGCGGAATGGATGAGGAGACCCTGTCCCACTTATTCGAGCCCTTCTTCACCACCAAAGAAAAGGGGGAGGGAACGGGCTTAGGATTGTCCACCGTATACGGGATCATCAAACAGAGCGGAGGAAACATCTGGGCTTACAGTGAATTGGGACAAGGCACAACGTTCAAGGTATATCTACCCTGGGCCGAGGAGGCCGTGGAAACATACAAACCGAAACCCGTTCCTACCGCTCCCCCGGGAGGGTCGGAGACCATTTTGCTGGTGGAAGACGAAGAAGCTGTCCGGACCATGGTTAGTAAGATCCTTCAAAATAAAGGTTACACTGTGCTGGAAGCCCATCATGGAAATGAGGCATTGCGGGTCTGCCAGGGGCACAGGGGTCCGATTCACCTTGTGGTGACCGATGTGGTGATGCCCCAGATGAGCGGTCGCGAGTTAGCGGAGCGCCTGAAGCGGTTATACCCGGAGATAAGGGTGCTCTTCATGTCTGGATACCCGGACAGGGCCATTGTCCACCATGGAGTGTTGGAGGCGGGCACGGCGTTTCTCCAGAAACCCTTCGCGCTGAATGCTTTGGAGGGCAAGGTGCGGGAGTTGTTGGATGCTCCCCCCTATGGTGCGCGGTGAAGGTTGGTCGAGTCTAATCCCTATTTTCTCCATTCCTTCCGTTCAATTTTTCTGAGGGGTTAACCATTTTAGCCAATTTTATGGGTAATTTTGCTGTTGGCCCCATCTATGCTTTTTATCCCTCATTAAGTTTTTTTTAGAAATGCCGATCTAATACTTGCCACCCGGGAGAAGTTTATCCAAAACCATGGGTATGGTCCGGACGCCGATTGAGGTTTTCTTATCGGACAGGATTGCCAGATGAAAGCCGCTATCCCCAAAAGACCCCCCACCATCCTAATGGTGGATGATAATCCGGTCAATGTTAAAATCCTCGAAGCGATCCTGAAGTCGGAGGGTTATTTAACCATATCCGCCTCAAACGGACCCGATGGAATAAAGCTGGCCCGGACTCAACTGCCCGACCTGATTCTGCTGGATATCATGATGCCTGGCGAAGATGGCTTCAATACTTGTAGCAAGTTGAAGCAAGATTCCCTAACCACAAATATACCCGTAATCTTTCTTTCCGCTCTGGATTCTATTTCGAGCAAAGTAAAGGGTCTCCAATTGGGGGGCCGTAGATTATATCACCAAGCCCTTTAGTAAGCGGTCGAGGCTTGGCCATCATGAAGAGGTTTGCCGAATTCATCCAGTACAACGAGAAGGGAAATCATTTGGTTTTGCGATTTATTAAAGGGGAACCTTAGAGTGAAGGCAGGGAAAAATCTAAAAGCAGTCACCAACCTCTCCCAGGGATAACTCAGAGATTGGAGGGAACTTTTGTGAGTGAGATTCTTAGAAAAGAAAAACAGGTCATTATCGTCCCCGGAAAGGATACCGTTGCTTCCATGGTGCAGGATTTCAAGAGGGAACTGCGGTCCCTTGTGGAGGAAGGAGTTAGGGAATTGATCATTGACCTTGCCGGGGTTGGATTGATCGACTCCGTAGGCTTAGGAGTCTTAATCGCCACCTATAATTCCTTGAGAAAAGTCGGGGGTAGGCTAATCTTGACCCAAGTTTCCAGGGAGATCTACTGCCTTTTTAAGACTATGCGCTTGGATCAACATTTCGAGATCCAAATAGTTCAGTGAGACTTTCCGAGCCTAAATTTTACAGGCCCAAAAGTAAATTCTAAGACAAAAAGGTCAGTCCCAGGAGCTTTTTAAATTATCCAGAACGGATATATTTCCATTAAAGTTTCTGGGAGATCGTGACGATCAAAACAACGTAAATCATCTGCCGATATTGGATAAAAAGAGGGAAAATGCTTCAGAGTGAGATCCTGAATATTAAAGAAGTTTCGAAATATTTAAAGATACCTGTGTCCACGATTTATAAATTGGTACAGGATGGAAAGGTTCCGGCAACCAAAATAGGAAAACATTGGAGAATTATGAGAAAAGAC
>JACRCA010000229.1 GCA_016234425.1 Deltaproteobacteria bacterium
GCGGTTTTGACTATCAGGTGTTCTCTTTCAATTGAGATTAGACCAGATGGGCTACCGATAATGCTGATTTCGTATTCATAGGTTTTTTTCGGTTCTTCTGTATTTCTTTCTTTTTCAATAAGCAGCTGAAATGAGATCGCCCCTCCTCCCCCGCCCTTCCAGGCCACTTCTTGAAAACCACCACGATTCAAGAAGGCTTGAGTTACGCCTAGAATGGATATGTGGGTCAAAAATTTGAGGCAATCAATTAGATTGCTTTTTCCGGACATATTAGGTCCAACTAAAATATTTCTCTTCCCGAGTTCGATATCTATTTCCTTCAGACTCTTATAATTCTTTACCTGTAATCTTTTTATCATGTTTTTCCCCCCAAGATAGGTTGAAAGAATAATATCAAAAATACAAAATTTTTCAATACTGATTTCCCTATTCGGTCCCTATTCCGCTATTCCGTATTCCGGGTCGGACCAGGGTAACGCTTGGATATTGCAAAAGAACTGTCCTAAAAAGGAGGGCTTTTTTGTCTCAGAACTCCATTTTTGAACGTAAAATCACCCTTCTAAGGCGGTAGAAATGCCAAGGGCTAATTGCCACTACCTTCCCGGTTATGAAGAGGCCGGTAAATGTCCTCTTAAGAGCGATCCTGCCGCTAATGTCCAAGCCTTTCTATGATGCGAAATTGTCAGAGGGCAATTAACCATTCTTGATCATGCTTCCGAATTGAAGGATTCTCCATTTCATTCCCCCTTACCGCAGCCCTCTCCCGCCAGGGGAGAGGGAATTTCCGGATGAAAAATAGCTAAAAGTCGGTGTACAAGATTATTCATTTCCTTGACCTGACTTTCCCCTTTTGGTAAAAGGACTATCAGGACATCAGAAAACCCGGTCTTGATTATTTTGCTTAAAAATCAGCCGGAAAGGAGGAGGGACCATGGAAACCATTTTCAAGAACGGAAACATTCTGACCATGGAAGAATCAGCTCCCCGAGCGGAGGCTCTGGCTGTACAATTCGGCCGTATCTACCGGGTGGGGAGGAATGAAGAGATTGAGAATTTGTCCAGGCCTACAACCAAGGTCATCGACCTGCAAGGTCAGACGATGCTCCCGGGGTTCATCGATACCCATAATCATTTCTGCCTTTATGCCTTACTTACCGATCAGGCAGATTGCCGGCCGGCAGCCGGTTGTGTGCGCGGTGAGGACGTTGTAGAAGCTTTGAAAGCACAAGCGAAAAAAACTTCATCTGGGAAGTGGATTATGGGGTGGGGGTATGCCGCTTACTTACTCGATGATAAAAAGGAATTAACCAGAGAAGACCTGGACCGGGCCTCGAAAAAACATCCCATCTGCCTAGTCCATGTTTCTGTCCATGGAGCCGTGGTCAACAGCCGGGCCTTGAAGGAATTGGGTTATACAAAAAAAACTCCCGATCCCCCAGGGGGAAAGATCCACAGGGATACCCAAGGCGAACCCAATGGAATTTTGAGTGAATCTGCTTTCATGGGTCCCCTTTTCTTCAGCAGCCCTTCCATTTATTCCAAGATGGTGGCCGATTATGATCGGGAAGGAAGGATAGAAATGATGTCCCGCTGTGCGGCCCGCTATCGTCAACTTGGTATTGTTGGAGCCCATGATCCCTTCGTCGATAACCTCACGCTTCGTACCTACCAGGAGACGGAGAATGCGGGACGATTTCCGTTTCGCCTCTATGCCTACATTTTGAACCAGTGGGCGGATCCTCTAATCTCCTCAGGGATCGGCCGCGGGTTCGGTTCCGAATGGATAAAAATTGGGGCCATTAAGATCTTCCTGGATGGGGGAATGAGTAGCCGTACGGCAGCCGTATACAAACCCTATGTGTACCCGCCGAAGGCTGGCAGAGGGATCCTCAATTATGATCAGAAGGGTATCAACCGGGAGATCGAGAAATTTGACCGGGCTGGCTACCAGATCTCCGTTCACGCGCAGGGAGATCGGGCTCTGGATATGATCCTGAAAGCCTTTGGGCGAGTGATATCCAAGGGAAATCCCCTGCGCCACCATATTGTGCATGCGGGCAATCTGACCCCTCCTCAGATTGATCGGGTAGAAGAGTTGAACATGTACATTGCGAGCCAGGCTAATTTTTTCTCCCTGCTGGGTGATGGATTCATCGAAGCCTATGGACCTATACGTTCCCAGGAGCTTTACCGCTTCCATACCCTCCTCAAGCGGGGCATCAAATTGGGTTTCTCCTCTGATTGTCCCGTGGCAGAACCCAACCCTCTTATTGGAGTCCGCGACTCGATCTGCCGGAGGACGGCCAGCGGCCAGGAGTTCGGGCCTGCGGAGTGCATCACCGCAGAGCAAGCGGTGGCCCTTTATACCCGCGAGGCAGCCTATTTTTCCTTTGAGGAAAAGGAGCGCGGGACCCTGAAAGAGGGCAAAATGGCTGACCTGGTGGTGCTGGGCAAAGATCCTCTGACGTTGCCGCCCGAGGAGATTTCCAGTTGTAAGGTGAAAATGACTGTAGTCGGTGGCCAGATTGTCTATGAGGGGAAATAAAGAAGTTTTTTCTGTCCCGGTCGTATTTGCCGATCGATTTTTCATGTCCGAAAAATCATTGGCTGAAATCTCCTTATTGGGTGGCTGTGCCTGGGCGGATGCCAGAGACCACCTCGAGCTGGCCAAGCAGTTGGGCGGCTCATCTTCCGTGCGCATCCTCGTCTCCGAATACATCGCCATTAACGCGCTTGTCATGGAACGGGCTCCAAGCCTGAAAGGTATAATCGCTTACGGTGCGGGTTATGATCACATTGACGTCAAGCAAGCTGCCCAACGAGGGGTGCTCGTCTGTAACTGCCAGGGAGCAAATGCTCAGGCTGTGGCGGAATTAACCTTTGGACTTCTCCTTTGCCTGATGAGGAAAATTCATCTATCTGATCGGCTCGTCCGGGAGGATGGGTGGAAAAAGGCGGAGAGCGCAAACCTGCCAGCATGGGTCATGGGTGAGGAGCTTCAGGGCAAGACCCTGGGCATCATCGGCCTGGGGCAAATCGGGTCAAGGGTGGCTCGGATTGCTCGAGGCTTCGATATGAAAATCCTGGCTTACGACCCATTTGTCCAACTTTCTTTATCAGAAGTTGAAAGCTCGTCATTAGAAGATATCCTTTCCCAGGCAGACATTGTCACGCTTCACGTTCCCCTGGCGCCCACAACGGAAAAGATGATCAACGCCCAAACCGTGGCGATGATGAAACCAAAGGCCTTGCTGGTAAATACTTCGAGGGGGAAGGTGATTGATGAACCGGTTCTGCTGGAAGCCCTGAAAGAGAAGCGGATCGCAGGGGCGGCTTTGGATGTTTTTGGTGTGGAACCAATTTCCGGCGATCACCCTTTGGCCAAACTGCACAATGTCGTTCTCTCGCCGCATATCGGCGCGTTGTCGCAGGAAGCAGGAGAGCGACTATCTGACGCCGTGGCCAGACAGATCCGCGATATCCTTGAAGGCCGCAAGCCCGAATGCCTAATAAGTTCATGAAGCGGTCAGCCCTGCGCTTCGCGGGGCGATCAGCGAATAACAAAATAAAAAAGGCTGAATTCTCAAATTTTACCTGCTTTTCTCTACGGTCTCTGCGTACTCTGCGGTGAAAGAAAATCATAGATGCGCATCCTGGCCTTAAGAGCCAAGGGTCTTGTCTTGTCCTTCCTTTCATTCACGCCTCTATAATCAGAGCCTTTTGTTCCCTCGGCGTTGAAGTCGTGGAGCTTTCCCTCCCCAAAAAGCCGGGTCAATTAGAGTCCTTCATTGACACTGCTCGCAGAGGGTTTGAGGCAGTTTTTGCAGTAGATTTGGCAGCAGATCAATTTTTCATTTTAAATATGAAAGATCTTCAGATATATATTCGAATTCCTTGGATTATATGGTTTGCAGATGATCCGGAGGGGTATGGCTTTCCAGAAGTTTGCGAACCTGCTTGGACTTTACTCTACTGATGGGACAGGGAAATCGCCCAGCAGCAATTTTCTTGTGACGGAATGCCTGTGGTACACCTCCCACTGGCAACTGACCCATCTGTTTTCTACCCGGGCCAAAATTTTTCTGACTATCTTTATCCTGGTGGAGTTTTTGTAGGCTCTACGGCCCATCCCAATGAAGTTCTCGACAAGGTTGCCCAGACGACCCCAGGATTTTTGAATGAAGTGAAAACCATTTGGGAAGCATATCGCCAAGATTTTCGCAAATCGCTGCATACTATGGCCTGGGCACGCCTCGCTCAAAAGATAAACTAACCCATTGATTTGATCCAGGCCGATCCATTGGGTCGATTGTGGGTCAAGGCGTTAGTTCATGAAGTGGGGGTGAGAAAGCGCCAGGAAGTTGTCTCGCGGGTTCTTAAACCCGGAGGGGTTGTCTTTGGGGATGAGGGGTGGCGTAAAGCAGTAGGTGAAGGGATTTATCAAGGATGGGCAGCTTATGGGGGTGAATTGAGGAAAATCTACAACCGAAGCGCTTTCGTTTTGGACATCCGCCAACCCCAGTCCCGGACGGGCCTAACCCAGCGGATATTCGACGCCAGTGCCTGCGCGGTTCCGGTTCTAACTGAATGGTCTCCAGAGCTCGAAGCTCTATTCGATCCCGAAAATGCACTCCTGTGTTTTAAGAATTTGGAAGAGGCCGTGGAGATGAAAAACCGTTATTTGAAGGATCGGCAAGAAGCTCGAAAGAAAGGAGAAAAGGCAAAGCGAAGAGTCCTATCCCACCATACATATCTTCATCGCGCTCGTATAATTCTGGAAAAGATTAATCAGTTTAGAGAATAAGCTATCCGGAGTTTCATTGGAATAAAGCCTCCATTTACTGCAAGAAGGCCTAATCGGGGTGTGATAGGAAACAAGATATTACAAAATTCAGCCGACCGCAGACGCTCAGCTGAACGGGGGCCGTGGCTAAGCTGCGGGCCGGGTTAGACATGTAGCATTTTATTTGCAATTGAGGTAAGATTGGAACATGAAACAAAACATTGCTGAAATCCTAAAGGAAGCCCTTAAGCTTCCTCCGGAGGCACGGGCGGCTCTTGCAGGGACCTTGCTTGACAGCCTTGACGATACAGTCGATAAGGACGCGGAGTCTGCATGGGAAACGGAAATTCGGCTCCGCCTTAAGGAGATTGATGAAGGCAAGGTCAAGCTGATTCCCTGGTCCGAAGCCAGAACCAAAATCGCCGGGCAGTGATGTCTTCACGACGTGTAGACATCCATCCCGAGGCTGTAGCTGAAGCACGGGCGGCAGCCCAGTGGTATCGAGAACGAAGTGCTCCAGCGGCGAATGCCTTCCTTGCTGAAGTTGATCGTTCTGTTGAAAAAATCGCTGAAGACCCCGAGATCTGGCCCCGGTATGTTGCGGGCACGCGACGTTTCCTCCTGCAACGCTTTCCCTTCAGTGTGGTATATCGTCAGGTTTCCGGAAAAATCGAGATCGTTGCCATAGCTCACGGCAGGCGAAGGCCTGGATATTGGAAAGACCGTTTAGCCTAACATGCGGAAAGGGGACGCGAAGCCGACAAGATTTTGGCGATGGAGTTAGAAGAGGCCTTACTCGACAAAACATCCTCACGCCTGGACAAAAAATTACCGAAGACGAAAGAGGTGAGAGCGATGGCGAGGAAATACTATAAATGCTATTTTTGCGGGGGCAAGGTGGCTGAAAAGCGGGTAACCGTTGACTACAGGTGGGGAGAAGAATTCATTGCTGTATTTAAAAATGTTCCTGCAGGGGTTTGCCAGGTATGCGGAGAGCAGTATTACAAAGCTAAGATTGTAAAGGAGATGGAGAGGCTAGCTCAATCTGAAGAAGAGGCTAAAGAAATGATCCGTGTCCCTGTGCGGGAATTCGCACTCACCTGAATCAATAGTTAGCAGATGATTCAGCGGTAGCTGTAAAAGTCAGGATTTGACCTCTCAAACATTGTCAGAAAGACTCTCAACTTCTTCCTGAAATCTGCAAATGGACACTTCGGCAAAACGCGCCTGATTCTAATTGTAAATGAGTGAATTTTAGAATATCATCCTACACCATACCCAAAAGCCAGAATACGCAAAGGATTGTCACATGACCTGAAAGGAGAAAGCGAATCTCAGTGGCTTCTTATGCCGACAATAGGGCAGATTCGGGGTGAATCATATAATCAATAGTTGGGCGCACTTTTCATTTGGCCATTTGCATTTTGAGAGGGTTAGCATCTCGTTTGGAAAATGTTAGAAAGCTACATGAAGAAAAACATATAGGAACCCTGCAGCCAATGAATGAGAAGGTTGTTCGCAGTCACTGTCGGATCTGTCACGGCGGATGTGGGGTTCTGGTTCATGTGAAGGATGGGAAGGTTATCCGGATCGAAGGCGATCCTGAATCACCGATCAGCCATGGAACGCTCTGCCCCAAAGGGATTGCTACGATTCAACTGGCTTATCATCCCGATCGATTGCTCTACCCTCTGAAACGAAAAGGGGCCAAAGGGGAGGGTAAATGGGAACGGATCTCTTGGGATGAGGCCTATGATCTTCTCACCGCAAAAATCAATGAATATAAGCGCCAATACGGAGCTGAATCCATTGTGCTTGGTTATGGGACAGGTCGCGATAATGAGGCCTTCATCTATCGCTTTGCTAACCTGATAGGGACTCCAAATGTGCTTACAGCTGGCCATATGTGTTACGGGCCACGAGTTGCGACCTCCATCATCACTTGCGGAAACCTGCCGGTCTGCGACTATGAGGGAAATCCCCGATGTGTTATGGTCTGGGGGAATAATGCCGTCGTCTCCAATCCGGATGAATACAAAGGGGTGTATCTCTCTGATGCCTTGGCCAAAGGGGCAAAATTGATTGTGGTCGATCCACGGTTCACCAAATTGGCCGATCGATCCAATCTTTGGCTTCAGCTCAGACCCGGTACGGATGTAGCCCTCGCCATGGGAATGCTTCAGGTTATCATTGAAGAAGAACTATATGATAAGGAATTTGTTCAAAACTGGGTCTATGGCTGGAAGGAATTCGTCGCTCGAGTCAAAGAGTATACCCTCAAACGAGTCTCTGAAATCACCTGGGTGCCCGAAGAGAAGATTCGGGAGGCTGCCCGGCTCTTTGCTACAACCAGGCCGGCCTGTATTCAGTGGGGCGTGGCCATCGAGCAGTCGATTAATTGCGTCGATAATAATCGGATCTTGATCGCTTTGGCTGCCATCACCGGAAACCTCGATGTTCCTGGCGGAATGGTCTTCTATGTTCCTCCTCCAACCATGAATGCCAGTCAATTTGGTGCCCATAAGCTCCTCCCCCCTGAACAAAGGAAGAAACGTCTGGGTGGAGACGTCTTTAAGCTGGCAGATGCCTTTGCCATCCTCAATCCAAGGTTCGTCTGGGATGCCATCCTTAGCGAGAAGCCCTACCCTGTGAAGATGGTCTTTCTGATCTCTACCAATCCTGTCATTACTCGTGCCAATGCCTCGATGGTTTATGAGGCCTTAAAGAAGGTCGATTTTTTGGCTGTTTCAGATTTCTTCTTAACTCCGACAGCGGAACTGGCAGACCTCGTCCTCCCAACGGCGACGTGGCTGGAAATGGATTATGTGGCGGAATTCTGGAAAAGGCATGGGTATGTGTTAGCTCGTCAGAAGGTGATCCAGGTAGGAGAATGTAAATCAGACCATGAGATGCTTAATGAACTCGGAAACCGGGTGGGGCCCAAAGAATATTGGTGGCCGACCATTCATGGAGCCCTGAATGCCATTCTGGCCCCTTCAGGTCTAACCTTTGAGGAATTTGCCAAAAAGGGCTATCTCCGGGGACAGATGGAATATCGGAAATATGTCCAGAAGGGATTCTCTACACCCACCGGAAAGGTGGAGCTCTATTCGACTCGGATGAAAGAATGGGGATATGATCCTTTGCCTCAGTTTCGGGAGCCTCCGGAGTCTCCTGTAAGCCGGCCTGACCTTTTTAAGGAATATCCATACATTCTTATCACCGGGATGCGTCCAACGGCCTTCTTCCATTCGGAACATCGGCAAATCCCATGGCTCAGGGAACTTCTGCCGGAGCCTTTTGTCGAGATCCATCCGGAAACAGCAGAGAGGGAAAGGATTAAAGAGGGAGACTGGGTTATCATCGAATCGGTCCGGGGCCGATGCCTACAACGGGCCAAGTTGACCCTTGGAATCGACCCGCGAGTGATTGGAGCGCAACATGCCTGGTGGTTTCCTGAAAAAAATTCTCCTGAACATGGATGGCGAGATTCGAACATCAACCTTCTGACGGACAATAATCCAGTGACCTGTGACCCTGCTATGGGAGCAACGAACCTCCGGGTGTTGCTCTGCCGGGTTTCCTCTAACCTAAAAAAGGCTCTCGCCACAGAGAGCACAGAGGAAATTTAAGATAAATCAAGGGAATAAACTCCTTTTCTCTGTTTTACTCTGGGCACTCATTAAGTGAAAACAATACAAAATTTTAGCATACAAATTGATTATTTGAGAGCACTGAGAAGAGATCAAGCTCATTTGGTTTTTTTAACTATGAAATTCTTCTCCGTGTTCTCTGTGGTTTAATTTTGACAATACCTTCCTATAAAAAGGGAGGAATGAAGATGACCAAAAGATTGGCCATGATCATCGATGAAGAGATCTGTTGGGGGTGTGACACCTGCGAGGTGGCCTGCAAGCAAGAGAATAACCCACCGGAAGGATCTCGGTGGATCCAGGTGAAAACAAAAGGGGTGCAAAGAGTCGATGGCCAGCTCAGGCTGACCTTTCTTCCTGCTCGCTGCCTGCAATGCTCCAAACCCCCTTGTAAAGAGGCGTGTCCCGTTAAGGCCATCCATCAGCGGACGGACGGTATCGTCCTCGTTGATCCAGATGCCTGCATCGGTTGTAGGGACTGCCTCGAGGCCTGTCCTTTTGGAGTGATGCAGTTCAATACCGATAAAGGGGTGGCTGAAAAATGTCATCTCTGTTACCATCGAATTGATCGAGGAGAAAGGCCGGCCTGCGTCGATAAGTGCATTGGACGATGCATGCATTTTGGCGAGGTCAAGGAACTCCTCGCCCAATGGGCGGATCGCCGTTGGCAGTTTGGAAAAGAATGAGAACGAAAATGAATCATCACTTCAAGAAATTGGCCGTTGCTTGTGTAGCCCATCTGTGCTACAATAATTAAAGGCCGAAAGGAGGTGTGAAATGAATAAGACTGAAACAGTGAGAGCACGAATCGAGCCACATCTCAAGAAGAAGGCAGAGGACGTGCTTGAGGAACTGGGGTTGTCTGCCACGCAAGCCATCAACCTTTTCTACCGTCAAATCATGCTGCGCAAGGGGCTTCCGTTCGATGTAGTCATCCCGAATGCGACCACGCGAAGGACAATCGAAGGTACGGATGCTGGGAAAGACATAGTGGTTTGTAAGGATGCGGACGATATGTTCAGGAAGTTGGGAATTTGATGCGCATCCCGGCCTATACCCGGCAATTTGGACGGGACATCAGGAGAGCAAGAAAGCGCGGAAGGAATCTTGAGAAGTTCAAGATCATCGCTCGCACTCTCATTGAGGGTAAGAAGCTCGACCCGCTTCATCGAGATCATCAGCTTATCGGCAACTACGCAGGGCGCAGAGAGTGTCACATCGAGGCGGACTGGCTGCTCATTTACAAGCTGGAGGAGGATCGGATCATATTCGAAAGGACGGGATCGCATGCTGACCTCTCTAGGAAGTAAGACAACGCTCAACCTGGCTGCAGCTGAACGCAGACAAACTGGCGTCCGTTGACCCCCACGCTAAACACCATATTAAACAGTTGTGGCTTCTTAGAAGACGCTCTTTTCTGTTTTACGATTAAAATATCGTTGGTTGAATGGTTACAGCTTTCCTAAGCACAATAAATCCCAGCACTTAGCTCCGGTAAGAGGGGACATCTTTATTATCTCAATAATATTCATAAGAATGATTCCGATGCACCCTTGTAGGATTTCGGCTTCCGCTATGGAGGTTAACAGCATCCAAAACAGGGGTAGGTATGTTTGGTGAATAATTAAGTTATTAAGCAGCGTCCCTCACTCTAAATTCTTGTCTCGGCATACTCAAACTCTAAATTATTCCCCATCAGGCGTTAAGTTGTTTCAGAACGGACGTCCCCTTTTTCCCTGAACCAGCTTTTAATGATTATGGGAGATGGAGCGATCGACCATATGTGGGGGAGAGGCTGTAGTCAAAATCCCGGGGATGGAATTAAGCAGATGGGTTTATCTGAATGACCCTTTAAAATGAGGCGGTCTTTTCACGTGGCTTTTGCATCGGCCCTCCTCAAGCGATTGGGTGATGGAAAATCCCTTTAACCTATAATCCTAGAATCGATTTTCCTTATTGGTAAACCCTTTTAATATTGTCTATGATATGGTAAAAGGGAACGAGAGGGAATTATGCGGATAGAATTGCCAGTGGATATTAGAGAAGCTCGTGCGCTCTTTAGCAGATATGAGAAATCAAGAGATCATCTTGAGCGGACAAGATACTTCGAGGATGCTATCAATATTTTGGATGATTTCTTAGCCGATAATCCAGACTTACCCCATAAAAGCTTCATAGAAAATCTCAAACTCACTTACATACGAAAGCTATTGGAGGAATTGCCAGGACTTGGAACCTTGAGTTATGACGATTGGGGTCATTACATCCTGCTCTTGTATATCAATTTGGAAGTCAAAAAAAATATTATCATACAAAAAGGTCCAAGTTTACAAAAGAATTTAGAAGATTTTTTTGCGATGTGGGGAGATGAATTAATCAGAGAAATAAAAATGAACGGTGGCCTTCAATGAGTCTTGGTTCCTCTGACGCTGCTCTTTTTTAAAAGCATCCGATAGGCAATGGGAAGACCAACCCATGGAAATGCCTTGGCCTCCGCCCTTAAGCCTCCAAATTTATTTGTGAAAGTCTTCGGGGTCAAATCTTGCTTTTTGGCATTGCTTAATCCATCTTTTCTAATAAAATAAAAATGAAAATTCAAGACTAGCCTCCATGTAAAATGGCATTTTGGATTTACCTTGCTCCAGAAAAATGATGATAGATGAAAGAAAAATCGAAGAAATTGCCAGCCAGTTGCTGCAGGCGCAAAATAAAGTAGAAGCGATCCCGCCACTCACTGAATCTTACCCTACGATCAGCATTGAAGATGCCTATCGCATCCAATTCTGCTTGCTGGAGAAGAGGCTCAAAAGGGGGGAAAAGCTCATCGGGTGGAAAGTCGGAGCGACCAGTAAGGCGGTCATGGAGCAGCTTTCCTTTTACGAACCGATCCTCGGGCACCTTACAGATTCATCGGTCTATCCGGCGGGTACGTCAATCATTCCATTTGAAAGCTTGATTCAGCCTGGAATCGAGCCGGAAGTTGCCTTTCGCCTCAAAACCAGTCTCCGAGGGCCAGGCGTTTCCTCTCCAATGGTTTCCGAGGCAGTAGAATGGGTCTATCCGGCTGTGGAAATAATTGATTGCCGGATTAAGGACTGGAAAGTAAAGATTCAAGACATCATCTCCGACAATTCGCTGCACCGCGGCATCTTGTTGGGGCTCGGAGAAAGGTCGTTCCGAGGAGAAGATTTGGCGGACGGAAAAGTGACGGTAGAGATCAACGGCCAATCAGTCGCCGTCGGGTCAGGGAGGGAAGTTTTGGGAAACCCAATCCACGTCGTTGCCTGGCTGGCCAATAAACTTGCGGGATTCAAAACTTCTCTGAATCAAGGAGACATCATCATGACGGGCTCTATGACCCGTTTTATTTTGATCGGGAGGGGCGATGCCATAAAAGTTTCCTTTAATCGGCTGGGGTTGTTAGAATTTTCGTTCAAATAAAATCATTCGATTTTTGTGCCGGAAGCGAATCAGGCATTCATTGAAGTTTTGAAGAAAACCTTGCCATCCCATATCCCAGTTGTCGAAAAGCAAGCTCACATCAACGCCCCCTCCTTCGCTGCCGATCTGGCTCATGCTCTGCTTCAATTGCTGAAGGTATAATAAAAAATAAAAACTAGACCTAAGGAGTTATGAAAAGGAGAACACTGTTATTTTTTCTCGACTTAAAGAAAGATTTTTGGTAATCAATATGCCGGAAATGGGCGGGTCCAAAGATGGGAGAAGCTACCTACAGGAATAGTCAATTTGAAGGGGGAACAATTTTAAATAGGTTGATGAGTACAGAGGGGAGAGATTTGGGCGGAGAGAAAAATGAGAAAAAGAGCTGCCGAGGGAAGGAAAGGTTTTTTCGTGGTTCTGATGGGGGTTGCTCTTGTCCTTCCTTCGATTTCTGAGGCCAGGGGAGTATCAGGGAATGATTATTACATTTATGGATACACCGCTGCGGTGCTTGGACAAGAGCTGCATCTGAGGGGCTACTCCCTGATCGCCAAGGATAGAGTGATTACCGAGCACACCAAGCATCACAAGGCCATTGACTGGAACAGAATTTTTTCCGCTCCAAAAGATGTATCTGGTGGGTGGCAGATTGAGATAAGCGAGTGGCCAGACCAGTCGTCTTCTGGCAGTTCCACCGCTGAAAATGAATCACGAGGAACCCTGGATAAGGGAGAGAAAAGGGATGAAGGGAAAGGTTCCTCTTCCGCCATTTTTCCGGGGAGCCGTCTTTTCGATCACCTCCTGGCCGATCAACGCTGGCCTCATTTTTCCGCCTCTTACCAGAATTACATCAACGATAAAGAGACTAAATACGCGGGGGCTACGAATTTCGGTGCGACCTTTGCCTTTTTTCAGGGTGGCTTTCCTTTGGGAGGATCTTGGGAACTGGGAATCCAGGCCGGAGTATTCGCGATTTTCGACCTCAAATCCGACACTTACGATCTTGTAAATGCAGATTACTGGATCGCCTTCCCAGCCCTCAGCTACCGCCACAGTAGGTTCTCCGCTCTTGCCCGTCTCTTCCATCAGAGTTCCCATCTGGGGGATAAGTATATCTTGCATAACCGGACAAAACGGGTGAATCCCAGTTACGAAGCCGTGGACCTCAAAGGGTCATACGACCTGGGCAAGATGTTCAGGATCTACGGCGGCGCTGGTTATATATTTCATAAAGAGCCGCCGGACCTAAAGCCCTGGTCAGTACAATATGGCACGGAATTCAGGAATAAACGTGCCTATCTGAGGGGGATGGTCAGGCCTGTTGCGGCAGTAGGCTTTCAGAATCATGAAGAAAGCGGCTGGAGAACGGATTTTTCTCTTAGGGCTGGTTTCCAGTTTGAGGGGAAAGAAAGGGGGAGTCAGAGATTCTTCCTGCTGCTGGAATATTTTGCTGGCCGCTCCCCCAACGGTCAGTTCTATGAACGATCAGTTGAATACACTGGGATCGGCGTACACTTCTATTATTAATTTCTCCCGCCCTTTTCCGATGCTCCATTTGCCATAGCTGTATGCCCGCGCA
>JACRCA010000232.1 GCA_016234425.1 Deltaproteobacteria bacterium
AAGGCAGGTATAAATAATATCGTCGGCCTTTAGGTCCACATAATCCCGCAGGTCCTCGGCCGCGGCGATGTAGGCCCGATGGGGATTGACCACAGCTTTAGGCCAACCGGTTGTACCGGAGGTGTAGGTGATGATGAGCGGATCCGGTCCTTCAGGGGCGTCCCATTTTGGTTCATCTGTGGAGGCCTTGGGCAAAATGGATGAGAGAGCGTGGGCCTCACCGATTTCCAAAGCCCCTCCCTCCAGATCAAAGAGGATTTTTATAAGCTCCGGGTGTTCTCCCAATTTCTTAAATTCGGTTTGAAATTCTGCCGCCACGAGGCAGCATTTGACGTCAGCCTGCTTCAATGCATACTCTAGGCCGTCCGCTTTCCATTGAGTATTAAACGCCACCAAAACCGCCCCCAGCTTGGCCAGTCCGAACCAGCCGGCGATCCATTCCGGGCAATTGTGGAGCATCACGGCCACATGGTCGCCTTTGCGCACACCCAAGGAATGAAATATATGGGCGAAACGATTACTTAGAAGGTTCACTTCGCTATGGGTTAAGGTTCGCTCACGGAAATAGATATAGGTCTTAGGCCCGATACGATCAGCTTTTTCGGCCAACAATGATTTCAGGTTATCCATCTTCTTGCTCCTCTTCCTCCTCCTCGTTTACCCCAGAATTTTTCGGGCAATGTTATTTTTCATCACTTCCAGCGTGCCGCCCGCGATACAGAGGGATTTAGCATCCCGCAAGTAGCGCTCGAAGGGAGTGTCCCGATAGCAACCGTAGCTTCCCGTCAGCTGGATGGCTTGGGAAATGATTTCCATGGATATTTCTCCGGCCAATAACTTGGCCATGGAAGTTTCCCGAACGGGGTCTTTTCCCAAGTCCTCCATCCAGGCGGCCTTATCCCGAAGAAGAGAACCCGCCTCCAGCCTTGTGCTCAACTCAGCCACCGTCCAGCGGATCCCTTGAAAATCAGTAACAAACCTGTCCCCCACTTTTCATTTTTTCGCGAAATCAATCGCTTTCTCCAGAGCTCCCCTGGCGACTCCTAAGAGACAGCTGGCATTGCCGATGCGGCTGTGGTTGAAGGCAGAGAAAAAAACCTTTACTCCTTGCCCTTCTTCGCCAATTCGGCGACTTTCCTGGACGCGGTAATCCTGCAAGCGAAAGATATAAACAGGGGATGCACGCAGGCCGATGGGGTCCATTTTTTCCAAAATGGTGAAGCCAGGAGAGGTTGGATCAACCAGGAAAACAGTCAATCCCTGGGGAGCGACAGCAAAAAAGTTGATGATCTGCGATTCAGCTGCATCGTTGATGTGAACTTTTTGGCCGTTCAAAATGTAGAAACCTTTCTCTATTTTCGCCATGGAGGCCATGCCACTGAAGGAGGAGCCCGCCCCAATTTCAGAGATCGCCGTGGCGGCCAAGTATTCCCCCTTAGCCAGTTTGGGCAGGAATTCCTGTTTTTGAGCTTCCGTACCATAATGGGCGAGCATCTTTTCCGTCTGATAATGACCGTTGTGGATGTAGGCAGCACTGGCTTTGGCAATTTCTTCACAGAGGACACTGTATTCCACTGCTCCGCCATTTCCGCCGCCAAATCCAGCAGCAACAGTTATACCCAGGTATCCTTCCTGGCCCATTTTCCGGAAGGTATCCCACGGGAAGAGGCTCTTTTCGTCATATTCTCGCGACTCCGGCTCGATGACGGTTTCGGCAAAAGCCTTGGCTGAGGCCTGCAAGGCTTTTGGGGACTCGCTCTTTTCAAAATCCACTGATTCCTCCTTGGGCAGTTTTCATTTTCACGCTTATCTCTGGATTTAAAAATTCAGGAACGGAGTTTGTTCCCTCAAGGCTAGTGGTGTTGCACATATATACCGCTATGCTCGCACTCTTGTTTGTCAGCGCTAGTGCTATTCGAGATGGCCACTGAAATATAGCCTTACTTTTGGGCTACACCACTAGCAGATTAGAAATTGACCAAATAATAGGCTTTGCCATTTTACGAAATCTTACGCGAGCGAACCCTGCTTGTCAATATCGGGCCATCGCTTCTCCCGCTTTTTTGCCCATGGGTAGAGGCATCCATTCATTCAGGGTTGTTTCCTGGTCCAGGCAGAAAGGGTGAAGAATAAAAACTGGGGTGGGCAAGCGGCCCATAGCCGGGTGAAAAATTTATTATTGACTTTATTCTCAAACTCCATTAGGATCTAAAAAAAATTCAGGAGCTCATCCTCGTTTTGCCAAGCTTTCCAAAAAAGTTTTATAAGCATTTGCTCAGATTAGAAAGAAATCCTGCGCTGAACGAAGAGATGCAAGAGGTAGCCCATATTATTGAAGCTCACTCCACTAAATTTTCTCCCTCTCCCCCCAGGTCCATTGAAGCACTGATCCTCAGCAATGCCAACATCCTCGTTGCCCAATTAGTTTATCTGTCCCAAGTCTTGAAATGGAGAGAGTGCTGAATGAATCGATGGCTCATCTAACCTGAATTTTTGCCTTTCCTTCCATTCCTATATGGAATCGAGCAGAAAGGAGATGACCAAAAGTGGTCTTCTAATTCAATAGAAAAGGAGGATGGACATGAAAAGGTTGGCATTTTTGGCGTTGAGTGTGATGATCATCATCGCCATGGCCACGGAGCCGGCCATGGCCGCGGCCAAGGCTCGCTGGAAGTTTATCAACATTATTCCCGCTGGACAGATTTACACTCAATACTTTAATCAGTTGGCGGCCGACATAACCAAAGCCACCAACGGCGAGGTAGAGGTCACCAGCTATCCGGCTGGCGAGCTACCCTACAAAGGGACGGATCACCTCAAAGTGCTCGGCAAGGGCTTGGTAGAAATGGCGGAAGTGGTGGCCGGGTTCGTATTCGGGGAGGCCCCTTTGCTGGCGATGCCGGATCTTCCCTATGTGGCTTTGAACGAAGAACAGATGAAAACCTACCGGAAATTTGTCCTACCTTATATCTGGGAGGAGCTGCGGAAAAGGGAGGTTGAGCCTATCGCCTGGGTTAGTTATGGCCCCCGCCAGATCGTTTCGCGGAAGCCCACCAACACGCTCGCGGACATGAAAGGACAGAAGATCCGCACTGCCGGCGGCCTGCAGGATGTTTACATCAAGCTCTGGGGCGGCATTCCCACCTTCGTCGTCTGGGCAGAGGTCTACCCTGCAGCGCAGAGAGGCATTGTGGACGGGATCATGACCGCAACTCTGGCCATCAAGGAATCCAAGGTCTATGAGGTATGCCCTTATTTCTTCAAGATCGAGGGCCCCCTGATGCACCAGTACATCTGCGTTAACAAAAAGGCCTGGGACACCCTCTCCAAGAAGAATCAGGAGGCCATCCGCAAGGTAGCGGTGGAGTGGAAGGAGTTCTGGGATCGCAAGGTTATGTATGAGCTGGATGCTGCGGCCCTCAAGGAAATGCGGGAGAAAGGCCAGATCAAAAATGTTTCCGAGCTATCCTGGGAGGAACGAATCAAAACCCGAAAAGAGTTGCTCCCCGAGTTGAAAGAATACGTGAAAAAGCACATGCAGCCCAAAGGTCCAGAGGCCTTTGAAAAAGCTTTGAAAGAATTGAAATTAGAGTAGAACTACCAGCGGGGAATCCGTTTTGAGCCCCGATCTTATGGGCCAGCCTGCGCGGGAGCCAGGGGCAAGAGCAGGGGATTATCCAGGCCCCTGGTTCCTCCGGCGGAAATAGCGGAGTCCATGGTGCTTCAAAAATTCTCTGGTTATGTTGCGGCCCTGAATCGGCTGGGGAGAAATCTTGCCGGAGCAGGACTTCTGGCAATGACCGGACTCGTTACGGCGGATGTTATCCTGCGCCGCCTCTTTAATGCTCCCCTCCTTTTTGCGGATGAAGTTTCTGGTTATCTGCTGGTTCTGGTCACCCTGTTAGGCGTAAGCTACACTCTCCAGGAAGATGCCCACATTCAGGTCGGCATGGTCTTGGATCATATTTCTCCCAGGAGTCGGATCTTCTTGAAGATGGGTATGTGCTCAGTGGGCATTATCTACACTATGATTCTCCTCTACCTCACGGGTCAACTCACCTGGGAAAGCTACCATCTGAAGGCCTTTTCGCCAACCCCTTCCCAGTTACCCCTTTTCCCTTTCCAGATGGTAATGCCCATCGGCTGTTTCTTTCTCCTCTTTCAATTGATTGTCGAGATGATTCAGGCAGTATTATCGGTATCCGCCTCTGCGCCACCCCCATCCCCGAAAAAGGATTAAAACCCTATGGACTGGCAGGTATCTGGACTGATTATCGTCGTTCTTCTTTTCGGCCTGCTCCTGGCAGGGGTCTGGATCTCGGTCACTCTGGGCATGGTGGGTATTCTTGGCCTACTGATGATTGAACCATCATCCATCAGGGGAGTGGGCGTCATAGCCTGGGATATTCTGGAAAGTTTCGTGCTCACGGCTGTGCCGCTCTTCCTTTTCATGGGAACCATCATCCTCCACAGCGGCAACAGCTCCCGATTTTACAAGGGCCTGAGCACCTGGCTGGATCATATGCCGGGGGGCCTGACCCAATCCAACATCCTGGCCTGTACCTTATTTGCGGCCATATCCGGCTCCAGCGTGGCCACGGCTGCTGCCATCGGAGCCATCGCCATCCCGGAGATGGAGGCCAGGAAATACGACCGTTCTCTCACTTACGGTTCTCTGGCAGCAGGTGGAACGCTGGGAATTCTCATTCCGCCCAGTATTGCTTTCATCCTTTACGGGGCCACCATTGGAGAGTCGATAGCCCGGCTGTTCATTGCTGGGGTGATTCCGGGCCTTATTCTCTCCTTGATCTTCATCATCTATATAGGGATCCGCACGACGCTCAATCCCCAGCTCGTTCCCCAGATCGAAAAGCGCCCCACATGGAATGAGCGGCTTCGCGGCCTGGTGGATGTTCTTCCCATCTTGGGGCTCATGATTTTGGTCCTGGGGGGAATCTATTTCGGGATTGCGACCCCCACAGAGGCTGCGGCCCTGGGGGTAGTTGGCGCCCTATTCATAACTTTTATATATGGTCGCCTTACCGGGAAGCTCCTCAAGGACAGTGTGTTTGATGCTATTAAAATAAATAGCATGCTCCTATTCATCGTGGTAGGAGCCCAGATTATGTCCTATGCCCTGGTCACAGCAGGGATTCCCCGAGCGATGGTCGCTCTGATCATCAGTTTTAAGGTCAAGCCAGTCATGATCTTCGCTTTCATATGTGTGATGTACCTGATCCTGGGTTGCTTCATGGATGCCATTTCCCTTATGCTCTTAACCCTACCGGTCGTCTATCCCCTCATGATGGCCCTGGGATATGATCCTGTCTGGTTTGGCGTGGTGCTGGTGATTCTCCTGGAGATTGGCCTCATCACCCCTCCGGTGGGAATGAATCTTTTCGTAATCCAGGGGATGGCCAGGCAACCTTTGGCCATCGTGGCCCGAGGGGCCTTCCCTTTTGTTATCCTCATGTTGATCATGATAGTGATCCTCACCTTTTTTCCTAACCTGGCCCTATGGCTGCCCGCCAAGATGATGTAAGGTAAGTCATGAGCACCTTCAGTAATCTTTTCCAGCCTGGCGAAATAGGTCGGATGAGACTGGGCAATAGGATCATAATGGCCCCTATCGGCACCAACTTGGCGGATGGGAACGGAGCTGTGACCCAGCAGCTCATCGACTGGTACGCAGAGCGGGCCCGTGGGGGTGTCGGGCTGGTCATCGTCGAAAACGCCCTGGCAGATGTCCGTTTCGGGCGGGGGTTAGCTCACCAGCTCCGGATTGACCATCCCAAACTCACCCCCGGACTTAACGAACTGGTCGAAGCAGTCCATGCTGCCGGGGCCAAGATCGCGATTCAGATTAACATCCAGGGAGGGGGAGTGGACCCGGAATTGGAGCCCGGAGTTCAACCTGTGGGTCCATCCGCCTTCTCCTATGTATTTGAGGAGACGGACTCTGGGGCCGGTGTCCCACCAAGGCTGAAACGGGTCAAGCATGTTCGTGCCCTGGAAAAAAGGGAGATCGACGAATTCCGGTCTGCTTTCATCCGGGCGGCGGGGATCGCCAAGGCCGCGGGCTTCGATGCCATTGAAATCCATGGTGCCCACGGTTACCTTCTGGCTGGATTTATGTCTCCAGCTACTAATAAAAGGGCAGACGAGTATGGCGGGGACCTGAACGGCCGCATGAGATTTGTAGTCGAGGTCTATCAGGGAATCCGGGAACAGGTTGGCGCGGAATACCCCATCGTCTTTCGTTTCAGCGGGCAGGAGTACTTTGAGGGTGGGCGAGACCTTCATGAATCACTCCTTATTGCCCGGCGTCTGGAGAAGCTCGGCGTGGACGCTTTGCATATCTCCGCAGGGATTACAATGAAAGCAGGGCCGTTCACCTGGATGAACCCTCCCATGTCATACCCGCAAGGAGCCTTTATCGGAGATGCGGAGGCCATCAAGAAAGTTGTGAGAATCCCTGTGATCGGTGTGGGCAAGATCCGGGACCCTGGGTTTGCAGAGAAATTGCTCCAGGAGGGCCAGGTGGACTTCATCGCCTTGGGCCGGACCCTCGTTGCAGATCCAGAATGGCCGCGAAAGGCTGCTGAGGGGCGAGAACGGGAGATCCGGCGCTGCATCTCCTGCAATCGCTGCCACCGCATTATGTCCCGGATGAAAATCCGCTGCGCAGTGAATGCCCGCGCAGGCCTGGAGCGGGAATTTCCCATGATTCCTGAAGTGCAGAAGCGGCGGGCGGCGGTCATCGGGGGTGGACCGGCAGGGATGGAAGCTGCCCGCGTGGCTGCAGCGCGAGGCCATCAGGTGACCCTCTTTGAAAAAGAACGCGTTCTGGGGGGCCAACTTAAATTAGCCATTGTTCCTCCTTATAAAAAAGACCTCGGGGGAATCCTTGCCTACCTCAAAAACCAGGTAAAGAAAATGGTAGATATCCAAATGCAGCGAGAGATCAAACTTGAAGACCTCCTGAATCATCAATTCGACGTAGTGATCGTGGCTACAGGCTGCACTCCTCCTCACAAGCCACAATACTCAGATAGCCAGGTAGTTCGCTCCTGGGAGGTCCTCAGCGGCAAGGTCAAACTCAGCGGCAATCGCATCATCGTAATAGGGAGAGGCCGTATCGCCTGCGAAACCTCGGAGTTTCTTGCCCTCCGTCAGAAGAAGGAAGTAACCCTCATCCATTCAGGCCCCATGGAGGAAATAGGTAGTAACCTAGAGCCCCTATTCGAGCGCAGACTCCTCTTGGAAAGGCTGCAAAGACGCGGAGTAAGAATCTTGAGTGAAACTTCCCTGACCCAGATTACTCCGGAAGGCGTTCAGGTTGAGGGCAAAAAATCCGGTTTGATTCCTTGCGATCATATCGTGGTGGATGAAGATCCCGTGCCTTGCAATTCCCTCCTTAGAGAACTCCAAGGGAAAATGAAAGTCATCGGGGTTGGGGATTGCCTCGAACCCCGCCATCTTTATAAAGCCATCCACGAAGGTTTTCGCGCAGGTTATTCCATCGGCTAATCTGGCCAATTCAATCCCTCCACACGAGGGGATTAAAATTTGTCTGCCGGTCATAATAGTCTTCTTGCTCCACCCGCTTCAAGTAGTTAACCACAAGGTAGGTAAAAGGGGTAACCAGGGCTTCATAAGCAGATTTGGTCAACCATTGAGTGATGATCATTGCGGCAAGGGCAGTCAGCGGGATCGTTCCATAAAACGCCAGGGAGATAAAAATGCCGGAATCCGCCAACTGCCCCATAAGGGTGGACCCAATCGTGCGCAGCCATAGATGGCGCCCACCGGTGGCAATCTTCATTTTGGCCAACACAAAAGAGTTGAGGAACTCACCAAATAAGTAGGCTATAAAAGACGCAGCCAAGATCCGGGGAGTAAACCCGAAAATCGCCTGATAAGCCTGCTGGGAGGATTTTGCAGAATCAAAAAAACCCATTTTCCAGAAAGGAGCCGGGGGTAATTCGATGGAGACCCAGATGATCAGGACGGCCAGCAAGTTGCAAGCAAATCCGGTCCAGATCACTCGGCGGGCCCGAGCATAGCCATAAACTTCGGTCAGGATATCCCCAAAGATGTAAGAAATGGGAAAGATGATAATCGCGGCTGGCAAAAAGAAGGGCCCGACAGAAATCAATTTTACCGCGATGATATTGGAGATGATCAGACTGGTGACAAAAACGGCTGTGATGATGGGAAGCCAGCGCTGCTTGGGCATTTCACTTCTTATATTCCGCCTCGACAGTAATCGAAATACCCCCGCGGACTGCAAAATCGGCCGTCACCTTGCACCAGCGGGGGACCAGCACTTTTACCAGATCATCCAAAATCACGTTGGTCACATGCTCGTGAAAGGC
>JACRCA010000234.1 GCA_016234425.1 Deltaproteobacteria bacterium
AAGTCAGGAAGCCAAAAACGGGCCAGAATCGCTGATCTCTTTTCGCAGCCCATGGAAGAATCACTCCCTTTTTTTGACGACTGACTAGCAATACTGCCGGCGCCAGGGGAAGGTTGCTGCTGCCAAGTCAAGGTGGGTAAGGCTCTTTAGCCCATTGCATTAACAGCCGCAAGTAGAGTAAATTTAAACTCATGAGCCAAGAAAATGACTATATTTTTCGCTATCCCGTCGAGGAAAAAGAAAAAAGTAGGCAGCAGGACCTTCTTCTGGAAATGATCCGCGTCCAACTCCAGAGCCTCCTGAAGCTTTTTTCCCTCCGTCAAAAAGGGGAAGAAGTGAAACCAGATGGATTCAGATTGATGAACGAAAGGGAGGTCATCCATCCAATCTTTCTTCCGGAAGTAGGGCGCGATGAATCCCAAATTGAATCCAGCATCCAGGTCACCGGCAGACCAGATGAAAAATTATCTTTCCAAAGCGCTCGAAACGCAGAGCTCTATGAACCCCGAATTTCCCACATTAAAAGAGTCCTGGAAAGTCTCCTGTCTGTTGTGGTGCTGGAGTCAAAGGGAAGACCGGTCAAAATCGATGGTTTCCGCTTGAAAGACCTGAATCAATGGATAGTTCCTTCTGTTGGAGACCCGGCGGAAATTTTTGATCATCTGGCTACCCGCTGTGATTGCCATTGCAGCTTTTGTTATCTCAGGGGAAATCCTCCTTCCCTCGCTCTGGAGCAGCCGAGGAGATCCAGTGAAGAAGAGTTTGCAGAAGCGCGCACCCGCCTGAAATATTTCTCTCCCCAGGCCAAGAGGGCGCTTTTCCCCACCTTGGGAAGCCCTTATGAGTTCCTTTCGCATCCTTATGCCCTTGACCTTTTAACCGAGCTGCGAAAAAAAACTGATCGTCCTTTTCGCCTTTCCACCAATGGGAACCAATTGACCCCCGAATTCATCCAAAAGCTTTCCGCGCTGAAGCCCCTTTACCTTTATCTTTCTCTAAACAGTTCTTCCCCGGCTCGACGCGGTTTGATCATGAGGACTGAGAGACCCGAGATGGCCATCCGTTCTCTGCCTCTGCTCAAAGAAAGCCGCATCCCTTTTGCTGTTGTCATCGTTCCCTGGCCCTTCCCTTCCATAGAAGAAATGATCGCCGATCTGAAGGGGACAGCATTCTCCGCAGATCAGCAAGATGCTCACCTGATCGAAGTGAGCCTTCCGGGATACAGTCAATATTTCTCCCCGAGCCCACTTTTTAACCTGGAGGAGGTCTGGTCTTCGGTCGTCTCTGTGATTCGCTCTCTCCGATGGGAAGTCCAAAGCCCCTTGCTGGTTAAGCCCAGCCTCTACGAAGAAACTCTATATGAGGAAAGGTTGAATCGCCCGCAGATCGTCGGCGTTGTTAAAAATTCGCCAGCAGCCATCTCCGGGTTGAAATCGGAAGATCTCATCCTCTCCATCGGGGGACTGAAAATATCTTCCCGACCCCAGGCCCGAGATATTCTTCATCTCCACCATCAGAGTAGAAACCCATTCGTCACCCTTTCTGTGCAAAGATCGGAGAAAATTATCGAGGTTGAGCTCTCTGCCAATCATTTTGCATACCCTTACACCCCGGAGACGAATCATCATTTGGGGATCATTTTCATGGGGGCGGGGTTCCGAGCCGGGATCTTAGAAGACTTAAAATCTCTAATATCGGCTCACGGGGCTCAGCGAGTCCTCATCCTTTCTTCTCGCCTGGTCAGGCCGGTTTTTGAACAGCTTTTAAGGGAATCTCCTTTATTAGGAAATATTCAGATTCATATAGAAATTCCCCAGAATAGATTTTTCGGGGGAAACATTTTCATGGGAGACCTGTTGGTGGTACAGGATTTCATCGAAGCAATCAGGGAATTCTTAAAGAAACATCCCCCTCCGGATCTGATCGTCATTCCATCATCTCCTTTCTCCCTGGGAAATTGGAGGAGAGATCTGGAAGGGAAGGTTTATTCAGACATCGAAAGAGCGGCATGTCTTCCTGTGGCCCTTTTGGATTGTGAACCCATCTATGATTGACCGATTGACCTTGCATCGTCCGACCAGTCCCTTATTCCTATTTTCCAAAGGTTTTTGATATACAACGCATAAGAATAAATATTGGGCTCTTTTCCAAATTGGTTCATAGATTAATTCTGCGGCCTATTGGGTTTGAATACAAATCTAAGATTACCGTTTGAATTCATTCCCATGGCGCTGGCAGGATTGCCTGTCAGTCGCCAAAAAGGTAGTGGTTCTTCCATGGGCTACGCCGGGTCGGCTTTGAACTTAGGCCAGAAACTGAGGAGATAAGATCTTCCATCTAAGGCAGGTTGTTTTCCCGGCTAACTTCCCCGAGGGAGAGAAGTGGAAAGGAATAGAGATCGGTGATTCTGGCCCGCTTTTGGCTTCCTGTCATTCAATCCCGCCAGCGCCAACGACTGGAGCCCGCTTTTCTCGCGGTGCAGGGGGAGAATAAAGCTGGAGAAATTCTGGGCTACTGAAAAAATCGGGGGAAAAATTTTTTGGTGAGCCGTGAGAGACTCGAACTCTCGACCACCTGATTAAAAGTCAGGTGCTCTACCTCCTGAGCTAACGGCTCGAGAATTATATTTTAAGCGAATTCCCTCCAGCGATCAACGCTTTTATAAAAGACGAGGACCATGGAGGAAAGGATTTCGACGCAAGACGGTCTCTTCCCGACGCTCTCCCACTGAGACGATGATTACTTCTACGTTGGTCAATTCCTCGACATATCTGACATATTCCCTGGCCCTCGGAGGAAGATCGTCGAATTCCCTGGTATTTCTCAACTCGGTTTTCCACCCCTGGATCTCTTCATACACGGGCTCGCATTCTTGCAGGACCTTGACCTGAGAAGGAACTTCTTCTAAGCGTTCCCCCCGGTATTTATAGGATGTGCAAATTTTAATGGGATCAAATTCGCTCAGCACATCGATCTTGGTCAGAGCAATGCCGGTAATGCCGTTCAAACGGATGGCATCCCGCAGCAGGGGGATGTCCAGCCAGCCACATCTGCGCGGCCTTCCTGTGGTCGCTCCAAACTCCCGTCCTCGTTCCCTGATTCTTTCTCCCACCTTATCTTTAAGCTCAGTGGGAAAAGGCCCGCCACCCACCCGAGTGGTGTAAGCCTTAGAAACCCCGATGACTTCGGTGATCTTCGTTGGTCCAACTCCCGCACCTGTGCAGGCCCCGCCGGCCACGGTGTTGGAGGAGGTAACGAAGGGGTAGGTGCCGTGATCTACATCCAGGTGGGTTCCCTGAGCTCCTTCAAAAAGGATATGCCCGCCCTGCTTCATCTGGCGATCGATGAAGATGGAGGTATTGCCCACATATTTTTTCAGCTTCCTGGCGTACCCGACATATTCTTTGAGGATCGCTTCCAAGCCGAAGCCTTTATCATGCAGGCAAGTCTCCAGACAGGCATTTCTCATGGACAAATTGGCTTCCAACTTCTCCCGAAAAATTTTTTCATCCAAGAGGTCTCCAACTCGTATGCCCACCCTGCCTACTTTGTCCTCGTAGGCTGGGCCAATTCCCCTCCCCGTGGTGCCGATTTTCCCCTCCCCTTTCATCCGCTCCCGGGCCACATCCATGCGTCTGTGGTAAGGCAGGATCAGGTGGGCATCCTCGCTGATCAAGAGTTGATTATCATTCTTAAAGTAACCCCGCTTCTTTAGATCATCGATATCCTCGAGAAGAACCTGCGGGTCCACAACTACTCCATTCCCGATAAGACATTTCTTCTGTGAGTGAAGGGCTCCTGAGGGAACCAGATGCAGGATAATAGTCTCCTCCCCCACGACCACGGTATGCCCGGCATTGTTCCCTCCCTGGAAGCGGACGACCACATCGGCAAATTCAGTCAGAAGGTCAACGATCTTCCCTTTCCCTTCATCCCCCCATTGCATGCCAATCACAATAATATTAGCCATAGTTATTAGTCATTTGGTAATATAATGAACGGCTTAATAAAATAGTCATTGCGAGGAGCGCAGCGACGAGGCAATCTCATGAGATTGCTTCACGGAGTTTACCCTGAGCAAGATAACGAGATTCTTCGCTTCGCTCAGAATGACAAAAGGCGAAGGGTTCGCAATGACATCTCATT
>JACRCA010000235.1 GCA_016234425.1 Deltaproteobacteria bacterium
CATGCATTTATACACAAGGACATAAGTGCTCAACAATTTGTCATTCCGGGCTTGACTAAGCCTGCCCCGTACTTGATACGGGGGAATCCAGTGCATTCCTGGATTCCCGCTCCCTGTTTTCGCAGGGACAAGCTTCGCGGGAATGACCTGCTTTGTGTTCATTAATGTCGTCATGTATAATCCTTTGACATTTGGCCGGATAGGGAATAAAAATCTATATAATCCGCGTTCATCTGCGTCCCAAGATTCAGTGGTTCAGCGGCTCAGGTCACAGCGCAGGCAACGCTTGGACTCCTCCCGGGCTCGCTCCTCGGTAAACCCGCATTCGATCTCTTTGAACGTCCTGCGTCGTTCCTCGGCTAACAGCAGGGGCATTTTTACTCTGGGACGCTCTTCCGGAGCTTCCTCCAGCTCTACTGGCTTTGTCTCGGGCAGCAACTCGGCGCGGGCATCGATCATCTCCACCGGCGTCTTATCGCCGCGCAGGTATTTATCCACGGCCATTGCCCCCCGACGGCCGGCGGCGATGGCCTGGATGACGTAAGTGGGGCCGGTTACAAAATCACCTCCCGCAAAAATGCCCGGAACATTGGTGGCTAAATTGTTAGCGTTAACCACCAGCGTCTCCCATTTTGTGCGCTCCAGCTTGCTGTCCGCTGGCAGGAAAGAAAGGTCTGGAGCCTGGCACACGGCAGGAATCACCGTATCCGCTTCCACGAAGAACTCCGTCCCGGCCAAGGGAACCGGCCTTCGCCTGCCACTCTCATCCACCTCCCCGAGCTCCATGCGAATGCACTCCAGTCCCTTGACCCGCCCGTTGTCCCGCACAATCCGCGTGGGACTGACTAAGAAATGGATCTGCACCCCTTCCTCCACCGCCTCGTCATACTCCACTTCTGTAACCTGCATCTCTCCCCGCGAACGCCGGTAATAGACATCCACTTCTTCTGCCCCCAGCCGAAGGGCTGTTCTGGAGGCGTCCAGAGCCGTGTTCCCCCCACCGACCACCGCCACCCTTTTTCCTACGCTCACCCTTTTGCCCAGCTTTACGTCCCTTAGAAAGGACAATCCATAGAGTAATCCTTCTACTCCTTCTTCTTCGCCAGGAATCCCTACCCGCTGGCTTTTCTGCGTGCCGGCGGCGATGAAGACTGCCTGGTATCCCTCTTTGAGAATATCGTCGATGGAAAATTGAGTTCCGATGGGTTGGTTGTAACGAATCTCCACTCCCCGGGAAACGATATACTCAATCTCCTTCTGAATTACTTCCTTGGGCAGCCGGAAATCGGGTATGGCCACAGAAAGCATCCCCCCTCCCACGGGAAGGGCTTCAAAAACAGTCACCGGGTAGCCCAGGCGGGCCAAAAAATAAGCGCAGGTAAGGCCAGTGGGGCCAGCCCCGATGACCGCTACTTTCTGCGGCTTGGTCCTGGAAAATGGTTCGGGTTCCTCAGCCTCGCACTGAAAATACCAGTCCGCGGCAAAGCGTTTCAGAGAGCGGATGGCTACCGGGTCATCCAGCTCTCCCCGGCGGCACTTGACTTCGCAGGGGTGGTGGCAGATGCGCCCACAGATCGCCGGGAAAGGGTTGCGGTCGCGGATCAACTCCGCTGCTTCGCTGTATCTGCCTTCAGCGATCAGGGCTACATAATGGGGAATGTCGATCCCTACCGGGCAGGTGTGGCGGCAGGGGGAAGTGACCAGGGCTTCACAGACCGCTGCCGGGCAGCGCTTCTCCTTGATGTGGGCCTCATACTCCTCGGCGAAATACTGGAGAGTGGAGAGAACTGGTTTCGGACAGGTCTGCCCCAGGCCGCATAGGGAGGTATCCCGCACCACCTTCCCTACATCCCTGAGAATCTGCAGATCCCTCTCAGAACCCTCCCCGCGGGTGAGGCGCGTCAGGATATGGAGCATCTCCTTCGTCCCCAGGCGGCAGGGAGCGCACTTACCGCACGATTCCGACTGGGTGAAGCTCAGGAAAAAGCGGGCGATCTCCACCATGCAGTTATTCTCATCCATCACCACCATTCCGCCCGAACCCATGATCGCCCCGATGGATTGCAATGACCCATAATCGATGGGCAGGTCCAGGTATCTTTCTGGAACGCATCCTCCGGAAGGCCCCCCCATCTGCACGGCTTTAAACCGCCGTCCCTTGGGTATTCCACCGCCGATGTCGAAGATCACCTGGCGCATGCTGATCCCGATGGGGACCTCCACCAATCCTGTGTTGTTCACCTTGCCGGCCAGGGAGAATATTTTCGTGCCCTTACTCTCCTCAGTGCCGATGCTAAAATACCAGTCCACCCCCTTTAAGATAATCGAGCGGATGTTAGCAAAGGTCTCCACGTTATTGATGTTCGTGGGTTTTCCGTCTAACCCAGATTGGGCAGGAAAGGGCGGCCGGGCCCGCGGCATTCCCCGCCGGCCTTCGATTGAAGCCATGAGAGCAGTCTCCTCGCCACAGACAAAAGCCCCTGCTCCTTCTTTCACCTCCACCTCAAAGGCCAACTGGCTTCCCAAAATATTCTTGCCCAAAAGCCCCCTTTCCTCAGCCTGGCGGACTGCAGCTTTTACATGTTCTACCGCAATCGGATATTCTGCCCGCACGTAGACATATCCTTTCTCCGCCCCGATGGCATATGCCCCTACCAGCATCCCCTCCAGAACGCTATGGGGGTCGCCTTCCAAAACCGCCCGGTCCATAAAGGCCCCAGGGTCGCCCTCGTCTGCGTTACAGATTAAATATTTTGAAGATCCGGGCGAACTGCGGGCCAGACGCCACTTTCTGCCAGTGGGGAACCCTGCTCCACCCCTTCCCCGAAGCTTCGAACGCTCTACGGAATCGACCACCTGCTCTGGAGTCATCTCGCCCAGCACTTTGGCCAGGGCGGCGTATCCATTGTTGAGGATGTAATGATCCATATTCAGCGGGTCGACCCTGCCGCAGTTTTCCAGGACATTTTTGACCTGGCCCGCGTAGAAGGGAATCTCCGCTGCTCGAGGAATCGGCCGACCCTGTCTCAAATCAAAATAGAGCAGGCGTTCGACGAGCTTCCCTTGCATGAGGGTCTGGGATACGATTTCAGGTACATCATCGGGCATCACCTGCTGGTAGAATACGTCGTCAGGCTCCAGGACCATCACGGGCGCCCGGGCGCAGAATCCCTGACAACCTGTCTGGCGAATTTCCACCCGATCGTTCAGCCCTCGGCGTTCCACTTCCTTTATCAAGGCATCCCGCACTTCCATGGCCCCGTAAGCCCGGCAACCGGTCATGCAGATGCGCAAGCACCGCTTGCTGGGGTTTTGGTTCCGCCGCAAAAAATCTCTGTACTCTTTCAGTTCGCTAAGACTCGAAAATTTCATCCTTCCCTCATTCATACTGTTTCAGGATCGATCGCACTTTCGGCGGAACGAGCTTTCCGAAATAGCCTCGGTTGACCATCATCACCGGCGCCAAAAAGCAGGTTCCCAGACAGGCCACAGTTTCCAGGGTGAATTTAAAGTCCTCCGTGGTTCTTCCTTCCTCCACACCCAGGTGTTGTCTGACCATTTTGAGGATGGTCCTCCCGCCCCGGACATGACAGGCCGTTCCCCGGCACACCCGCACAATATTTCGTCCCCGGGGCTCCATGGAAAACTGGGCATAAAAAGAGATCACCCCCTGCACCTGGCTGGGAAAGAGGTTCAGGGCCTTGGCGATGGGTTCCACTGTCTGCCGCGGAATGTACCCCAATTCTTCCTGCACTCTTTGCAGCAGCGGAATCAGCCCCCACTTTTGGCCCTGAGACTCTGAGATAATTTTTTGCACCCGATTCAATTCTTCAGATGAAAGAGGACCTTTCTCGACTTTCATACCTCATATCCTTTCAATCTTCACTTCCACTGTTTTTATTCCCGGAAATTCTGCCTTTAGGTCAGAGGGAAAAGTAAGAAAGTCATAGACACTTTCATTGCCAGGGGAAACTGGAAGGAAAAGGGTTCCGGCCGGAAGGCCGCTATCCAGGCAGATGGAGAAGGCCATTTCTCTTTTTTTAGAATAAACTCTTACCAGGCCGCCCTCCTCCAGTCCCATCTTTCCGGCATCCTCGGGGTTCATCCTCAGGTTTCTTTGATGGCAGAATCCCATGAGTTTGGGCGACTTTGAGCTGCGCGTCCCGCTACCGAAGTGGAACAGGTTGGACCCCAAGATCAATCGGAATGAGCCATCCGCCAATTTTCTTTCCGCCAGGCCAGCCCCTCTGACCTCAAAAAAGCGCCTCCTTCCCGAAGGAAACCCTTTCTCGGAAAGGTGGGGGCTGCCGGGGTGCTTTATACCAGTACATGGCCAGTACAGACTCTCTTTTTCCACTCGCTCATAGGTAATACCCCGATACATGGGGACAAGGTCATTGATTTCTTCCAGGATCTCTCTCGGAGAGCTATATTTCTTGCTCAAACCCATTCGCCCGGAAAGCTCTACTAAGATTTTCCAGTCTGGCAGGCTTCCTTCCTTCGGGTCCTCGGCAGCCATCAGGCGTTGCACGCGGCGTTCAGCATTGGTCATTGTGCCTTCTTTTTCTGTAAAACTGCAGGCCGGAAGGACTACGTGAGCTGAGTTAGCCGTCTCTGTAAGAAAGAGATCCTGGACCACTAAGAAATCTAATCTTCCCAAACCTTCCCGAACATATGAGCTATCTGGGAAAGAACGGGCAGGATTTTCCCCCATGATATACATCCCCTGAATCTTTCCATCTCGGGCCGCGGCCATCATCTCCCATGCGGTCAACCCTTTTTGCCGGGGCAAAGGTTTCCCCCAGACATCTTCAAATCTCTTGCGCTCCCCCGCATCCTCTGGAGACTGATATCCTGGCAAGAATTCAGGCAGAGCCCCCATATCCCGGGCTCCCTGCCCATTGTTTTCCTTTCCTAACGGAAAGAACCCCCCGCCTTTCAATCCGAAGCAATCCGTAAGCAAAGCCAGGTTGACCAGCGCATGGAGGACAGAGAGTTGGCCATCGCTCTGCCTGATTCCATTCCCGAAAACGATGGCCGCCGGACGGCCGGCAGCAAAATCTCTGGCTACGCCCTGAAGGAGGCTTTTATCAATCCCTGTTTCCCTCTCCACCCACTGGAGCCCGAAGGCCTTCATCTCTTCCAGAAATTTTTCCCACCCCTCCACCTTCTCCTCAATCCTTTGCCGGTCCCACAGCCCTTCATTTAGGATCGTGCGAATAAGACCCAAGATCAATGCTCCATCTGTGCCCCATCTTGGCCGCAGCCATGGGCGAGCAAAAGGAACTAACTTTGTCCATCGGGGATCCACCAGGATTAGTTGGGCCTGCTTGAACCGCACGGCTCGCTTGATTTTGTATGCCATGATGGGAGCCGTTTCTTCGGGATTGGCGCCGATGACCAGAATGCACCTGGATTCCTCCAGATTGGCGATGGGGCTGGTCATGGTTCCCCAGCCCAGTGCCGCGCCAAAAATTTGGGGCGAAGGAGGTCCGTGGAGACGGCTGCCATTGTCGATGTTGTTCGTTCCTACAGCGGCCCTGGCCAACTTTTGGAAAAGGTAGTTCTCCTCATTGGTGCACTTGGAAGATCCGAGGAAGGCCAAAGCATCAGGCCCTCGCTGGCTGCGGACTCTCAGAAGCTCGCCGGCTACAAAGTCGAGGGCTTCTTCCGAGGAGCACTCAGCTAATTTTCCATCTCGGCGAATCAGAGGAGTTTTTAATCGTTCAGGACTGCGGGTGAATTCCCAGCCATAGCGCCCTTTGACACAAAGTGTCGCCTGATTTACCGAACTCCTCTTCCGGTCCGGCTCCACATCTACCAGGCCCAGGCCATTGGTTCCCAAACTGATCGCACACCCGCAAGAACAGTAGGGACAGACCGAAGGCACCCTGCTGAGGGCTGTTCCCAGAGATGGTTTGTCTTTTTCACTCAAAGCACCGGTGGGACAAAGGCTGACGCAGGTTCCACAGAACGTGCACTCCGACTCTTCCAGAGGCTGATCATGCAGGGTGGCAGGTTTGGCCTCGAACCCCCGCTGGAAATAGTCTATGGCCCCCTCCACCACCAGTTCGTGGTCTGCCCGGATGCATTTCCCGCAAAGGATGCATTTAGAAAGGTCTCGTTTGATAAACGGATTGACCTCCTGGGTTCCCGAATAACTGGGTAACTTATAAAGGTCCAGCAGGCCGATACCCAGTTCCGCGGCGATCAGCCGCAGTTGACAGCGATTTCCTTTATCGCAGAGGAGACAGGACTCGGGATGGCTGGCCAGCATTAATTTGACCACCATTCTCCTGGCCTCGAGGACTCTCGTAGAATCAGTGCAAATCACCATTCCCGGCGATATGGGGGCCACGCAAGAAGCCAGGAGGGCTCCCGATTTTTCTTCCTCCACCAGACAGACCCGGCAGGCTCCGGCCGCAGTAAGATATTCGTCATGACAGAGAGTGGGAATGCGGATGCCCATCTCTCTGGCCAGCTCCAGGATGGTCATTCCGGCTCTGCCGCCGGCCGTCAATCCATTGATGGTCACAGTCACCGTGCTCAAACTTTTTCCTCCCAACAGTTCGATCCTGAGTGGTAATTTCCTCTGCGCTTAGCGAACCTTTTCCGGTGCTGGGAAAATAAATTTTTCTTTACTGCCTCTCTGAATGGCATTCTCCACCGCCAGTTTCAGCTCCTCGAGCCCGAAGGACTTCACATGGTAGTAAAAGACCCGCTGGTGGCGCACCTGCGATTCCAACTCTGGAGAATTCTCCTCCGCCGTGATGATGATGGGCAAATCCGGGTCGATCCCCTTGATCAGCGGAATGGCTTCATAACCTTTCATCTCCGGCATCTCCACGTCCAAGATCAGCACATCAATCTTCTCCTGCTGCAGGCAATGAAAGACTTCATTCAACCCCAAGGCTTTCTCCACCCGATAGCCTTCCTTGTGGAGAAGGGCGCAGGTAACTTCCAAAGAATTTTTATCTCCATCGACCACCAGAACTTTTGCGGCTGGGAGTGCCATCGATATCCTTTCGTCAAGGCAAAAAAGGAAAATCCTTGGAATGAATCAGCAAGGCCCATGCCAGCCTTCTGAAATCCCTGCCCTTCCCGAAAAAATTAAGAAGAACAAGGCATTTCAACCATTTCAATTAAGAATAATCTTCCAAGAGAAGTCTTTTGGGAAAAGTAGGAATGGGGAATTTTTCTACAAAGATTGGACAACTTGTTAAAATTTTAGATGAAATTTGATATGGGAAATTATTGGACTAAATGGGGAAAATATTCCCAATGCCGGACCTCAGGCTTTCAATCTCCCGCCATTGCCGCTCAAGCAAGCCAGCGCTTTCTCCGTTTGTAATGTTTGACCTCCTTATAACTTTTTCGCGACCCCAATTCGCTCAGGCCCAGGTAAAACTCCTTGATGTCTTCGTTGTCACGAAGGGTACCAGCGTCGCCATCCAATACCAGGCGACCATTCTCCATGACGTAGCCGTAGCGGGCTACTTGCAGGGCCATGGCTGCATTCTGCTCCGCGAGCAGAATGGCCACCTTCTCTTCCTGGTTTAAGCGGATGACGATGTCGAAAATCTCTTGAACCAGCAAAGGGGCTAGACCCATGGAGGGCTCGTCTAAGAGCATCAGCTTGGGGCGAGCCATCAGGGCTCTGCCGATGACCACCATCTGCTGTTCACCCCCGGAGATGTAACCTGTTTTCACGTCGCGGCGCTCAGCCAGCCTGGGAAAATAGCTATAAACCAGGTCCAGCTCCTTTCTAACTGAAGGGTCATTTCCCCTGCTGTAAGCGCCGGTAAGGAGGTCATCCTCCACGGTGAGGTGCTCGAATTTACGCCGCCCTTCCATTACCTGGACGATCCCCTTTCGGACCACTTCTGCAGCATCCTGGCGGTCGATGCGCTCCCCCAAGAATTCAATGAATCCCTTGGTTACTTCACCCCGTTCTGCTCTTAAGAGATTGGAAATGGCCTTGAGGGTTGTACTTTTGCCGGCCCCGTTGGCCCCGAGGAGGGCTACAAGACCCCCCCCGGGGACCTCCAGGGAGACCCCTTTCAGGACCAGAATGACATGCTCGTAGACGACCTCGATATTGTTGACCTTGAGCAAAGGTTCCCTTCCCCCTACATAACTCGTGCTCACTTTAGGGTGATGCACTTACTTTAAAGCTTCGCTGGTTCTCGGAGTTATCCCCTTCTCTTTGGCGTATTTCGCCGCTGACTCCTCGACCTCCTTCCGGACGAATTCCCTTAAGGGTTCAACCCATCCACCGACCGGGACCCATTTATGGCCATCCCATTGTTGGAAGCGGACCCAACCGCCGCCCTCATGATCTTTCCAGGAGGTCTTTATGGGCGGCATCAATCCCTCCGCCCCTATCTCTTTTATTCTCCCCTCTGTGATATTAAGATTCTCCAGGGCCCATTGCATCTCTTCAGCAGTAACAGGATGAACGCCAAACTTCTTGTGAGCTAGCCGAATGGCCTCATCGAAGGCTATCCCTTGAACAACTCCCCTATTGTAGTATACGCTTCCTACCCGGATAAATGAAATGTTTCCTTTCATGGCGCCATAGACCTTGTCAATAATCTCCTGGATGAGGGGAAAATCCCGGCCCACGCCGTTGAAGTTTGAGGCATAATAGCCGGCAGCAGCCGGTCCCGCTGGCAGGACGTCCTCTTCAGAGCCACACCACCAGACGCCAACGATGCGGTCTCTTGGAAAGCCAAGCCTGGCAGCTTCTTTGAGGGGGACGGTGCAGGAGACGCCCCAATTGCGGTTGATGACCCAGTCTGCCTTATAGCGCCGGGCAATATCCATCCACTGAGCTTTTTGATCTATCCCCGGCCAGGGCACCGGGAAGTGTTGCACCTCGAAACCGTACATTTTGGACATTTTTTCTAATAGGGGTCTGGTCTCCTGACCGTAGGGAACATCGATGTATAGGTTAGCGATTTTCAACCCCTTGAGCTTGTCCATCCCTCCCATTTGCTGGCCAATGAACTTTATTTTCGCCGTGTTTTGAGACCAGTAATTGGTTGGAAAGGTAAAAGCCCAGGGAAAAACCCGTCCATCAGATGCATCGGCGCGACCGTAACCCATGAAAACCAGAGGGATCTTATCCCGGGCAGTCCGATCGAGGAGCGCATAAGAAATCCCCGTACTGTAGGGCTGGATATATGCGGGTTTTTTGGGTTTAACACGCTCATAACACTCCACCCCCCGAGCAGTATCATAGGCAGTTTCACACTCTTCGTATTTGTATTTGATCCCGTTGACCCCCCCCTTCATGTTTATAAGTTCCATGAAATCTTCCCATCCGCTACCAGCCCCGCTACCGCCTGGGGCAAATGGGCCGGTTCGATAAATCAGGCAGGGGACATATTGCTCCTGAGCCTGCACCAGGCCCGGCGCCAATAAAAGCAGGAGCGCCACAACTAGCGATAAGAGTGCTAAAAAAGTATTCATAAAACGTCCCATGGTAAATCCCTCCTTTCTTGATTTTTGCCTTTCCTTTCAGGTAACTTCTTATCGATCGACCTTGCCGAAAAAATTCTCACCTCCTTCTCCAAGGGCCTTATTATTTTTTTCTCATCGACTATGGATTGCCTTAATAAGGAAAGGGCCATAAACGGAGTTTCTCTTTCAATGTCAGCCATAATCGAGCCAGACCATAAGGCTCAACAATGAGGAAAAAGATGATCAGCCCCCCGAAAATACTCAATTCAATGCAGGCCAGAAGGTCAGTCTTGAGCACGGCTCCGAAAGTCCTGGCAAACTGGTTGATAAAGATTGGCAATAGGGTAATGAACCCTCCCCCGAAGAAGGAGCCCAGCACACTCCCCATGCCCCCGATAATGACCATTCCCAAGAGATGGAAGGAGACCATAAGGTTAAATGCCTCGATATTGGCCGCTCCATAATAGGTGAAGGCGATCAAGCCTCCAGCCACCCCAGCATAAAAAGAGCTCACCGCAAAAGCCAAAAGCTTGTTCCGAAACAGCGATATGCCGATAATCTCAGCAGCCACGTCCATGTCCCGGATAGCCATCCAGGACCGCCCCAGTTGCCCGCGTACCAGATTTTTGCCCAAAATGGTCAGCAGGACCACAAAAAAGAGGACCAGATAATATTTTTTCACCGGTGTGTTGATCGGCCATCCCAGGATTTGCATGGGGGGGGTATCGACAGTTCCGAAAACGCCACCGCTGACCCATTTCCAATGAGTCAACACCCACTCGATGATGAACTGAGCTGCCAAGGTGGAAACGGCCAGATAAAACCCTTTGATTCGCAGTGAAGGAATGCCAAAAACAGCGCCGACCGCGGCCGCAACCAGACCCCCACCCAAGAGGCTCAGGAGGAGCGGAACGTCATAACGCCCATACAAGATCAAAGATGTGTAGGCCCCCACGGCCATAAAGGCAGCATGTCCAATGGAGAGTTGCCCGGCGTAGCCCGTCAGAAAATTCAGGCCAAGCGTGGCCAGCGAAAAGACCAGGAAAGGTATCAATATGCTACCGAGCCAGTACTCGCTGGCTAAAGAAGGGACCACCACAAAGGCCACAAATAGAATTACGGTGAGGCCCCATCTGTCCAACGGAATGGGAAAGATGGCCATATCTTCCGGGTAAGTGGCCTTGAAAACGCCGCATTCTCGATAAATCATAGAATTAACCCGTCATCTTGGGTCATTGGGTCATTAGGTCATTGAGTCATTGGGTCTTTGCGTCATTGGGTCATTCCGTCAAAGACCGTACGAGACCATGACGCCATGACGCTAAGACGCCAAGACTCAAGGACGCCACAACTCGTAGCGTTCATACCCTCTCAATGATTTCTCTGCCAAACATTCCATAAGGTTTAAACCAAAGGACAAGCAGGGACAGAAGATAAGGAAAGAATGTCTGGATCCCTCCCCCCACATAGGGACCGAGGAATACCTCAGCCAAGTTTTCAGAGGCTCCGACAACGAGGCCGGCGATGATCGCTCCGGGAATGCTGTCAATGCCCCCGAGGATCAGAACCGGCAAGGCCTTAAGCGCAATCAGCGACAGACTGAACTGCACTCCGAGGCGACTTCCCCACATAACCCCCGCCACCAACGCAACCACGCCAGCGATGGCCCAGGTGATGGCCCAGGCCTTCCTCAAGGGAATGCCCACGGAGAGGGCGGCTTCGTGGTCGTCGGAAACCGCTCGGAGGGCCCGGCCAGTTCGCGATTTCTGGAAAAACCAAACCAGGGCAAAAACCAGCCCTCCTGAGAGAGCTGCCCCCACCAGATCGAACTGGCTAATCATCAATCCCCGGACATCAAAGGGGATGTCAGAAATTCCAATATGAAGCCCCTTTGGGTCTGTGCCCCAAATCCCCTGGCCCATCCCTTGCAACAAAAAACCCAGCCCTATGGTGGCCATGAAAAGGGCCAGGGGAGGGCGGGCTACCAGGGGACGAAGCACTATCGCCTCGATGGCCAAGGCCAGGGCGACCATTATGACCAGGACGGCAAGGAGGGCAAGCCATAGAGGCAAAAAAGTAAGGAAGCCCACTAAAGCCAAAGCAGCAAGGAGGGACATATCCCCCTGGGCGAAGTTGAAGACGCCAGAGGCCTTGTAGATTAATACAAATCCGAGGGCCACTAAGGAATACATGACTCCAACGAGAAGTCCGCCAATGGCCACCTCAGTTGCGAATATCACAACGCATCCTCCTTTTTACTTTTCATTTTTGCGCCGAGGTTCCGAGATAGGCTTTGATGACCTTTTCATTATTTCGAATCTCCTCCGGTTTGCCCTCCCCAATTTTGTCCCCGTAGTCAAGAACCACTACCCGGTCGGAGATGTCCATTACCACCCCCATGTCGTGCTCTATCAGGGCAATTGTGGTCTCCAACTCTTCGTTGGCATCCAGAATAAAGCGGGCAATATCCTCCTTTTCCTCCAGGTTCATCCCAGCCATGGGCTCGTCCAGGAGAAGAAGCTTGGGCTCCGCTGCTAAAGCTCGGCCCAGCTCCACCCTCTTCTGGAGCCCGTAGGGGAGCATCCCCGCGGGTGTCTTTCGGATGTGTTCGATTTCCAGCCAATCGATCACCCGTTCCACCGCCTCACGGTGCTGGATTTCTTCCTTCTGACTAAAACCCCAGTAAATTCCCTGGGAAAAGAAATTGGAGCGCATTCTCAGGTTTCTGCCCACCACGATATTATCCAGAACTGTCATCCCCTTGAAGAGAGCCACGTTTTGAAAAGTTCTGGCAATCCCCAAAGCGGCAATGTGGTGAGGAGGCATCGTCGTCAGGTCTCTGCCCTCAAAAAAAATGCACCCCCGCGATGGACGATAGACCCCATTGATGATGTTAACCAAGGTAGTCTTACCTGCCCCATTGGGGCCGATGATGGCCAGGATCTCACCTTTATGGATCTCCAGGCTTACTCCATTAAGGGCCTTTAAAATGCCAAAGCTTATGTGCACATCTTCAACCTGGAGCATGGGATACTTTTTATTTTCCTGCATCCTTCGCGGCCCCTCCACTCATGAGATTCTTTGGATTTTTCTCAAAATGTCTCCGCCTGTCGAATATTTAAAAAGGCACGGATGGTTGCCGTGCGGCCATCCTCATAGGTGATCTTGGCCTCTACATCAATGCCCTCTTTCTCGGAATAAAGAGCATCGATGAGCTCGGCGTATTTCCTGGAGATGAAACCTCTGCGAATCTTGCGGGTTCTGGTGACTTCGGCATCGTCAGGATCCAGTTCCTTATGCAGGATCAGGTAACGTCTAATCTGGGCACCCCGGAGTTGTTCCTCCTTGGCCAAGCCGGTATTAACTTTTTTTATTTCCTGAGAGATCAGCTCATAGACTTCCGGCTTTTGGGATAAATCTGCGTAGGATGTATATCCTATATTTTTTCTTTCGGCCCAGTTGCCCACGCTTTCCATATCGATGTTGATCATGGCCGCCACGTATTCTTTGCCTTGTCCCAAGGTTACAGCTTCTTTGATATAGGGACTGAACTTTAGCTTATTCTCTATGAACTGGGGGGCGAAGATGGTTCCGTTGGCCAGGGTGCTCACGTCCTTGGCCCGGTCGATGATGATCAAGTGGTTATCTTTATCAATAATACCGGCATCTCCCGTGTGTAACCACCCATCCTTCAGGGTTTCCGAAGTCTCCTCTGGATTCTTATAGTACCCCTGGAAAACCCCTGGGCTTTTGATGAGTACTTCCCCGCCCTCGCTGATCTTGATCTCTATCCCAGGAAGGGGTATCCCCACTGTCTCCAACTTGACCTCATCGTCTGGCTGGTAAGTGCACATCGCGCTGGTCTCTGTCAGCCCGTAAACTTGCTTTAAATTCACCCCGATAGACCTGTAAAACTGAAAGACCTCCGGGCCCAATGCGGCCCCGGCTGTGTAGGCATACCGAATCTTTCTCATCCCCAGGTTGTCCCTCAGAGGGCCATAAACAAAAAACTCTCCAAGGGCGTAAAGAATGCGAAGCTCCAGAGGGACAGGCTGGTGGTTCAACTGATAGGTGGAGACCCTCTGGGCCACATGAATGAAGAAGTTGAACATCTTCTGTTTGATCCAGGCAGCGTCTTCCATCTTGACCCGGATTGTCGTCAGGATGTTCTCCCAAATCCTTGGCGGGCAAAAGATGACGGTGGGGCCGACCTCTCGCATATCCCGCAAGACCGTGCTGGCCGCTTCCGGACAGTTGATAGTAAACCCAATATCTAAGTGCATGGCTAATGAATAGATGGAGTCCCCGATCCAGGCCATGGGAAGGTAGGCCATGACCTGATCCGAATCCCGATATTCTTCGGCCTTAAAAATAAGCCGGACATTGGTGAGGAGATTGGAGTGGGTCAAGACCACTCCCTTTGGATTCCCCGTAGTACCCGAGGTATAGGCGATTAGAGCGGTATCATCTCCCTTCCCCTTTTTAACCTCTTGCTCGAAAAAATCAGGGTGATCCTTCTCGAATTCCAGGCCCAAGGCCTGAACTTCTGTAAAACTTTTAACAAAAGGTTGTCTGTAGTGGCGCATTCCTCTGGGGTCGTCATAGATGATCATCTCCATGCTGGGAATCTTCTTCTGGAGGGCCAGCATTTTGTCTACCTGTTCTTGGTCTTCGGCGACGACGAACTTAGCTTCAGAGTGTTCGATGATATATTCCAGCTCTTTTTCGATGGCATCCTGATAAAGCGGAACAGGGATGCCCCCGAGGCATAAAGCTGCCACCTGAGCCCAATAGAGTTGGGGGCGATTATCCCCGATCACGCTCAACCGATCCCCCCGTTGTAAACCTAAAGAAGCCAACCCGAGGGCAAATTTCTTAATATTTTCGTAATAGTCATGCCATGAGTAAGATTGCCATATGCCTAAGTCCTTCTCCCGAATAGCGAGCTTGCGCTTGCCATATTTCTGGGCGTTATGTAGCAAAATTTGAGGAAGTGTTTTATGGGTATTCCCCATCATCCGTTTCCTTCCAAAGCTTTTAATTCCTTTTCCAGAAATGTCTCAATTATTGACAAGTTGAAATGAATTCAGGCCGCCCTGCCCTCTGAGATCTCCCCAGCGGATTGAGGGCGCTCATCTTTTCTTACGCCTCCTCATCCCCCAGAGCAGAGGAAAAGGTGGGCATCTGAATTTATCTCTTCCACCCCTTCAAAGCGAAGTCAATATCAACGGCCCTGAAGGAACGGGACTGGCCTGAATTGAAAATATGGGCAAGTTGGCAACCAGGGATCGAGCTTATGGAACATGCTGCGACTATGAAACATTACTCCCTTTCATGCGCAGCATTTTTTTTAACAAAATCGCCACTGGATGTCAAGCATCATAAATGAGGTCTCTGAAAAACCCACTTTTCTGTCACTCCCGCGAAAGCGGGAGTCCAGAAAGGCCCTAAAAATACTGGATTCCTGCTTCCGCAGGAATGACAAAATCATATCACGCAGGCCTTTTTCAGAGCTCTCAAATTGGGGCTCTAAAAAAGAGGGCTTCTCGCATCTCCGGATACTTTTCACTCTCTCAAGGATTTCAATCAGAAAGTCCTAAATATTTACCCCTTTTGTTATTGCGAATCCCGTTGCCATGACGACTGACTTAGTTTTCCAGAGATCGAAATTAGAGTTGGTATTTTTGGACCTTCTGATAAAGCGTCTTGCGGTCAATACCCAAAATCTTAGCTGCCCGGGATTTATGTCCACCGGTTTCCTTCAGGACATGGGCTATGTGCTCTTTCTCCATATCTTCCAGGCTCATCAATTTTTTCGGAAGGGGTGTAGATTTCTCCATAGGCTCAGTAAGAAAAAGCCAGGGGAGGCTCTTAGGAGTGATCATTTCTCTTTCCTCCAGGATCATGGCTCGCTCGATGGTATTTTCCAGCTCCCGTACGTTTCCGGGCCAGTGGTGCTTCATGAGCAACTCCATGGCTGCCGGGGAAATCCCTTCGATCGGCTTTTTTCTTTTACGGTTATAGCGCTGGATGAAATGCTGGACAAGGAGAGGAAGGTCTTCCTTGCGCTCCCGCAATGGGGGGAGGTGGATCGGGACCACGCTCAGCCGATAGAAGAGATCTTCGCGGAAGGTTCTCTTCGCTATGGCTTCCATCAAGTTCTGGTTAGTAGCGGCAATAATCCGCACATCCACCCGGATACGCTGGCTGCCGCCAACCGGTTTCACTTCCCGCTCCTGGATTGCCCGCAGAAGTTTGGCTTGGGTATTCAAGGTCAAGTTGCCCACTTCATCAAAAAAGAAGGTTCCTCCGTTGGCCAGTTCAAATAACCCATGCTTGGTCGAGACTGCGCCTGTAAAGGAACCTTTCACATGTCCGAAGAGCTCACTTTCCAAAAGGCTCTCCACCAGAGCATTGCAATCTACGGGCACGAATTCTTTTTCCTTCCGCGGACTGAGTTGGTGGATGGTCTGGGCTACCAGTTCTTTCCCCGTTCCACTTTCGCCCGTGATCAGCACCGTGCTCTCCGTGGGAGCCACCTTGTAGATGATTTCCATGATGCGTTGCATCACCTTGCTTTTGCCGATGATCAACTCGGAGATCCCTCTGCCTTCACGCCGGCGCCGCAGCTGCTCGTTTTCAAAAATAAGCTTTCTCCGCTCAGCCGCCCGGGCGACAACGAGGCGCAGGTCATCGGGGCTGCAAGGTTTGGTGAGATAATCGTAGGCTCCCAGCTTAACGGCAGCAACCGCATTCTCAATGGTGGGATAACCAGTGATCATGACGCTGACAACATCCGGGTCCTTCTCTTTAAGCTCCCTCAGGGTCTCCATTCCATCCAACCCGGGCATCTTCAAATCCAGGAGGGCGATGTCAAAAGATTCCTCGGTCACCCTTTCCAGCGCCAGACGCCCGCTCTCCACTGCTTCCACGGCATACCCTTCTTTTAAAAGCACCCGGCTGAAGCTATCCCGAATGACCTTTTCGTCATCCACGATTAAAATCTTTGCGGGTCTTTGATCCTCCACCATTCCTTTTGCTCTCTCTTCGGCCCTTTTTCCCGTCGAGGCCTTTGAAAGTAAAATTTATATCCCCACCAGAGATTTTTCAACTCGGCCTCAACGGGGAAACTTCGCATGAGATCAATGCGAGCGATACGCGGAAGGCAATTAAAACCCGCCTTTAAACCGGAGCATCCTCAGTTTCCGCCCGCACGGGGAGTTCGATGGTGAATGTGGATCCTTCTCCCTCTTTGCTCTTTACCCAGATTCTTCCGCGGTGTTTCTCCACGATCCCGTAGGACATGGACAGGCCCAGACCGGTTCCCTTCCCGACTTCCTTGGTGGTGAAAAATGGGTCAAAGATACGGGTCATGTGTTCTTCTCGAATCCCGCATCCGGTGTCCGTAAACTCGACGATCACAGTATTTTTCTCCGGCCCCAGCCGCGTGTTGATGGCGAGCGTTCCCTGTCCGTCCATGGCTTCCGCGGCATTCAGGATGATGTTCATGAACACCTGGTTCAACTGCCCGGTGTTGGCTGTGATGGGTGGGAGGTTCGGCTCCAGGTTCTTGACAATACGGATGTTGTGGAAGAGGGCCTGGTTCTCCAAGAGGGAAATCCCCTGAACCAGTGCCCGGTTAAGGTCCGTAGGTTCCATTTTATAGGAAGTCTGTCTGGCGAATTCTAAAAGACCTTTCACGATCTCTTTACAACGGGCGGCTTCATCGCCAATGCGCTCCAAATCTTCTCTCCGGGGATCATCCGGGGGCATGTCTTCCAGGAGCATTTTGGAGAAAATCAAAATACCTCCCAGAGGATTGTTGATCTCGTGGGCCACCCCCGCCGCCAGCTTCCCCAAGGAGGCCATCTTCTCTGACTGCAGTAGCTGGAGCTGAGTTTCCCGAAGCTCACGCTCCATCTTGACTTTTTCCCGCAGGTCGGTGAAGATTCCAAAGCTGGCGATCTCTTTTCCTTCTTCATAAATAATGGCGGCCGATGTATTAACCGGAATCAGTTCCCCGGTTTTGCTCACCAGAGTGATCTGGGAGGGTTCCAACCTCCCCACCCCGCCGTATTCTGGGGCCCGCAAGCGGCGCATGATCTCTTTAGCAACCCCCGGTGGGTAGAGCTGAGTGATGTGCACCTTTTCGATGGCCTCTTCAGAGCCATAGCCCAAAAGTTTCTCTGCGCTTTTGTTGAAAATAATGATCTTCCCCTTCATGTCCGCAGCGACAATCCCATCAACGGAATTCTCGATTAGGTTGCGCAGAAAATCGTTGGCCTTGCGCAGTTCATTCTCGATGCGCTTGGTCAAGGAGACATCCCGCAGGTAGGCGTAAGTCTTCATCGCTCCCCGGCGGTCTTTGACCGTGGTGATGCAGACCTCGGTCTCCTTCTTCTCTCTTTGGGCGGTTACGATCTCCAGTTCTGAACAAACTCGCAGGTTTACGTTTGGGTCGCGATGGGCGAAGAGCGTTTTAATATATTCTCGGTTCTGCTCATCAAACAGGTCGTTGAAATTAAGACCGACCAAGCGCTCCAGAGGATAACCCGTTATTTCCGCGGCAATCTTGTTGGCCAGCTCTATGCGCTCCTCTTCTCCGACGGCCAATATCCCATCGTTGGCTTGCTCCACGATGCGGCGAAAACGACCTTCAGATTCTCGAAGTTCCTCTTCCAGTTTCTTGGTCTCCGTCACATCTTCCACCACCACTTCGGATATCCGGCCCATCCGGTCAAAGACCGGATAGGTGCGCACATGATAACTTCCCTTTAGCCGGGGGTTCTCCATCTCTCCGAAAGCCGGCTTGCCCGTCTCCAAGGTTTGGGTGACTGGACATCCGGGGCAGGGTTCTTCTCGCTCTTTGAAAACTTGAAAACATTTCCTGCCAAACAACTTCTCCGGAGAAAGATTATAATCCCTTAAAACGGCCGCATTGGCCCGGATGACAGAATACTGCGCATCTTCTACGAAAACCCGGTCGGTGATGGCGTTAAATGCGCCTTCCCATTCAGCCCGGGTTTGCAGGACCTGTTCGTAAAGGGCTGTCTTCTCCTCTTTCACCTGGGCCAGGAGGTTTCGCAATAACGCATTCTCTCTTTTCAGCTTTTCCAGACCTTCTTTTTCTTCTCTCATACCCAACTTTCTTCCCGCTCCGAGACTCTAGCCTTTCTTAAAAATACCAAACCTGGCCCAAAAAATCAATTTTCCCAGCCCCTCTTTTGGCCTTATGATGCTAAAAAAGATTGACATGCCAGGCAAAGTAAAGTATCAAAATATCATTTTGCTCTAAGAAGAAATACGGACTGCAAAAAGGGGGTGGAAATATGAAAGGGAAATTTTTACCGTTCGTTTCATTTTTACTGGTGTTAATCTCAATTGTCCTATTCGCTCCGACCCCATCTGGCGCCTCTGAAAAGGTTATAACCTGGAGGATGCCTTCCGCGTGGCCACCTGGGGGAGAGGTCTCGGCCTATGATATTCTCCTCGGACCCTTTGCTGACCTGGTAGCGAAAAGGAGTAATGGCCGACTGGTGATAAAACGCTACCCTCCAGATGCCTTGGTGAAGGTGCTGGAACAATTCGATGCCGTATCCAAAGGGATGGTAGAACTATCCTGCAGTGCTTCCTTATACCATGCAGGGAAAGTGCCAGAAGGACACGTGGAGTTTGGGCTACCCTACACCTTTCCCTATGAAAAACCTGATTATGTTCTGGACTTCTTTCACAAGTGGAAAGGCGGGACATTTCACAAAAAGCTGAATGAGGCCTACCAGGCCAGGGGAATTCAACTCCTTGGTAATTGTCCCGTCCCCGCGTATGGCTTCATGACCAAGTTCCCCGTTTCCAAAATGGAAGATTTTAAAGGAAAGAAGATAAGGACCTTTGGCCTGTTTTCCATCTTCCTCACCGGCCTGGGGGCAGCTCCAGTCTCTGTTGCCGGGGCAGAACAATACATGGCTTTGCAGACCGGAACTGTAGAGGCAACCCTTTACCCCTATTACGTATTGGAGACTTATAAACTGAAGGAAGTTGTAAAGTATGCCGTCTTACCCCCAGTCCTGGGAGCGCCGACGATTGACCTGTATGCTAACCTCGAGGAATGGAAAAAATTGCCCGAGGACATAAAAAAGATAGTCCAGGAGGCCTGGTTGGAAGCGAGTATGAGTTCTTATATTCCAGCCGCCTGGGCCTATGACAAAAAAGTCTTGCACGAGATCGCCCCCAAGGCCGGCGTCCAGGTAATCAACCTGCCCGCTGAGGAGGTAGCCAAACTGATGAAGGCCACAGAGCCCTTGTGGAAGAAGGTGGAGGGGCTCTCTCCCAGAAATCCTGAGCTAATAAACCTGGTGAAGGAGTTCCTTAAAGAGAAGGGGGTTAAATTTCCCGGCAGCTGACAGATCTTCAGGGGCCAATGGAAAAACTGAGACGATTTAACAGCCTCATAGATTCAATAAATACCGGGGTTGCCAGGGCCGTTTCCTATCTGCTGCTGCTCCTGATGTTTGCCGTAATCTATGAGGTTGTTATGAGATATACTTTAAACCGCCCCACCATCTGGTCGATGGAGTTAAATCAATTCCTCCTCTGTTTTATAAGTGCTCTGGGCGGCGCTTATACCCTTCATGCTCGTGGACACGTAAATGTCGATATTTTCTTCGGGCGCCTCGGGGTTAGGTCCAGAGCTATCGTCAGTCTGGCGACCTCTCTGCTGATTTTTGCCTTCCTTATCCTTTTACTAAAGGAAAGCTGGCGCATGGGCATAAGCTCCTGGGAAATAGAAGAGCGGTTAGTCACGGCCTGGGCCCCGCCTGTTTATCCAATCAAGATGGTGGTCCCCGTGGGGGTTTTCCTTATGCTCTTGCAAAGCATTGTCAGGTTTCTGAAGTACTTCATCCAGGCTATAACCGGGGTGGAGGAGATTTCCGAAGTAATCAGCCTTATGGAGGTAAGGAGGTAGCCATTGACCTTTCCCTATTGACCATTTTATTGTTTGCTTCCCTCCTTTTAGTTTTGGCCCTGGGGCTGCCCGTAGCCTTCTGCTTCGGGGGCATTGCCATCATCTTTGTTCTGTGGCAGTGGGGCCCTAAAGCTCTCTATATGCTGGCCACTACTACCTTCGGAGAGTGGACGAATTATATCCTCATATCCATCCCCCTGTTTATTCTCATGGCTCACTTCCTGGAACGTTCCGGGATTGCCGATGACCTCTATGAGGCGATGTACAAATGGATGGGGCCATTATGTGGGGGGTTGGCTATGGGTACTGTAGTCATATGCACCATCTTTGCCGCTATGTCGGGGATAAGTGGAGTGGCTACCGTTACAATGGGGCTCATTGCCCTTCCTTCGATGCTGAAGCGGCGATATGACAAGAGTATAGCTGTGGGCTGTATCTCCGCCGGGGGGACTTTAGGCATTTTAATCCCGCCCAGCGTTCTCATGATCGTCTATGCCCATTTAACTGGGGAATCCGTGGGGGCACTTTTCATGGGAGGCGTTTTCCCGGGCTTAATCATCTCCGCTTTATTCATAGGCTACATAGGGATAAAATGTGCTCTCCAGCCGCATCTGGGCCCCCCAGTGCCCATAGAAGAGAGAACATTCCCTCTAAGACAAAAGCTGGCGAGCTTAAGGGCAATCATCTTCCCCTCTTTTTTGATTGTGCTGGTGCTGGGGTTAATCTATGCCGGCGTAACCACAGCCACCGAAGCCGCTGGAGTTGGAGCCTTTGGCGCCCTTGTCGGCGTGCTCATCCATAGGCGTTTCTCGTTAAAAATGCTCAATGAATCCCTAATGGGAACCCTACGCCTAACCTGCATGATTATGTGGATTTTAATAGGAGCCAAGGCCTTTTCCCATCTCTATACGGCCATCGGAGCCCCAGAATTTGTTTACGGGATCATTAAGGGATGGGAGATAAATCGCTGGCTAATCCTTATTACCATGCAGATCATTCTGTTGATTTTGGGGATGTTTATGGATCCTGCCGGAATCATAATGATTTGCACCCCAGTCTTTGTGCCCGTAATTAAATCGCTGGGATTCAATCCGGTATGGTTCGGGATCCTTTTCACCATCAACATGGAAATGGGATACATTACCCCTCCTTTTGGCTTCAATCTCTTTTACATGCGCAGCCTTGTTCCCAAGGAGATAACCATGATGGATGTTTATAAGTCCATTGTCCCTTTTGTCTTTTTGGAAATGATCGGCCTGGCGTTGGTTATGATATTCCCTCAGATTGCTCTTTGGCTTCCCAGTACCATGATTAAGCGTTAATTCCCTCCTCTGCCCAGCCCGATCAAACAGGCGGTCATCATGAGCATCATCCGGAATGCTTCCAGTTCCCCCTGGAATATGGCATTATTTTTTTATGGAGGGTTTCCCCATCAAGATCATTATCTTTCTCCCCAGAGGACTGGTTGGCCTGTGGCGCTCTTCCTTATGGCCCAGAATCAGAGGAGGGAAAAACTTTTTGGGGGTCTCATGAATCAAAATAGATCACAGGTTGACAGATAATTTCCTTGACAAACAAAACGGAAGCGATTAAACATTCATTTGCTATGCACAACGACATAAGTGCTCAACAATTTGTCATTCCGGGCTTGACTAAGCCTGCCCCGTACTTGATACGGGGGAATCCAGTGCATTTCTGGATTCCCGCTCCCTGTTTTCGCAGGGACAAGCTTCGCGGGAATGACCTGCTTTGTGTTCATTAATGTCGTCATGTATAATAAAACCAAAAAGGGGGGACCGACCATGCATAAGTTTTGTATGATCATAATGACCTTCATTTTGTCCTTTAGCCTCTGCTATACCTTCTGCTCAGCTGCAGAGACCATGAAGATCGGACTAATCATGCCCTTAACGGGACCCAATGCCATGATCGGACAGGAAGAGAAACGGGGAATTGACATGGCCATCGAAAAGATTAACGCCGCTGGGGGGGCCCTGAAGAAGAAGGTGGAGCTGATCATCGAGGACAACAGAGGAGACCCCACGGTCATCGTCTCGGCCGCTGAAAAGCTCATCACCCGGGACAAAGTTGTAGCTCTGACCGGTGGTTACTCCAGCGTGGAAAGCCTGGCCTTGCTGGCAGCCATGAAAAAATACGAGCCTGTGATGGTGTGGCAGGGCGGCGGGGCGGTCAAGATGGACCGGATGTATGGAAAAGAACGCTGGC
>JACRCA010000236.1 GCA_016234425.1 Deltaproteobacteria bacterium
GAAAAGGTCCCCCAAATAATCCCAAACTCAGCGCAGCAGGCCCACATAGATCCCCGTGATTATGGCTGTAGTTATCACGCCGGCCACGCAGGGCCCCATGGCGAAGGGCAGGATAATATTCTTCTTGTTGACATCGAAGGCACACTTCTGCGCCACTTTCGCTGTCGTCGGCACGCATGAAACGCCAGCTATGCCGATGAGGGGATTAATTTTGCCCCCGCTCAGCCAACAAGCGACCACGCCGCCGATAACGCCGCCGATACCGGATATAAGCAGCGCAACCATTCCCAGGATCATGATGAGGAAGATCCTCGGATCCGTGACTACCTTGACGCTGAGCAAGGCTCCCAGGACGAAGCCCAGGAAGAAACTTGAGCCATTGAGGACTACCTCGTCAAGAAACTTCCGGTAGCGCGGGATGTTGGCCTCTTTAACGATCACGCCGATGAAGAACGAAGCAAACAGCGGCGCAGCCACCGGAAAGAGCAGCGATAACACTGTGCCCGCCAGGACCGCAAACGTCAGTTTCTGCCGCGAGGACACTCTGGGGATGGAGCGCACATCCATTGGGATGCCCTGCATCCACTTGGGCAGCAGCAACTTGATCATATAGGGGTAAATAGCATACGTGACACTCAGATAGACGTAGGCTACTACCGCGATAGGAACAAAGAGGTGCTTCGCTAACACCAACGACGTGAACAGCACCATCGGGCCATCGGCGCCACCGACGATAGCAATAGCCGCAGCTTCTTTATAAGTGAAGCCAAAGGCCACGGCCAGCGGGAAGGTGAGAATCGATCCCAACTCTGCAGCCACCGCTATGAGCAGACTCATCAATGGCCTGGCGATTAGAAAGTCCAGATCTGTCATCACGCCGATGCCCATGAATACCAGGCAGGCGATCAGTCCGTTGGAAAATGTCAGGTTGTATATCGGCTGCAGGAAGAAGATCTGCATACTGTTGACCACTTCGTCAGGCTTCGCGATCATTGGGTCTAAGAAGAGGTTGGCCAGCGCGCCATCAATCGTAAGGATAGCGCCGTTTACCGCGGTCATGGCCAAACCCATGGGCATCAGGATCAGCGGGTCCAGGACGTCTTTGGCGCTGAGATAGATGAGGAGAAGACCCAAGGCGATGAGTGCGAGACGAATCACCACTGTCTGTGTGTCCATCTGGCCGAATGTGGAAATTCCTTCAAAGATTTTTGCGAGTTGATTGATCACGCTCCTACCTCCTATTTCTTCCCACCCTGTTTACTTCCTGTGGTTGCGGGCTGGGAGCGATCTGCGATAGCCCAGCGAATAGCCACAATAAGCAGGCAGACAATCAGAGTAACGCCGAGAGTGAGGGCATAGATGCCCATTACATAGACAAATGCCTTGATTGCTTCCATTTCGGTCTACCCCATTTAGTGTTTATGTGGGACCGTAACGGTCGTGCTACTTATCTGCGCCATTCTCCTAAACCGCCTTTGGGAAAATCTTTTGCATGAACAAATTTTCGGTCTTTTAACCCCTTGACCCTTCTTGTCAAGGCTTATTTATGGAAATTCACAGCTCTACGTCCAGGCCAAGACCTTTCTTTTCTGCCCTCTGCAAAATCGCCTGGGCTACGGAGATGTCCTGCACGGCGTTTCCCACAGACTTGAAATAAGTGACCTCTTCCTCGCTCCTCCGCCCGGGTTTTTCCCCGGAGATCACTTCGCCGAGTTCGGCCAAGATGTCTGATTTCTTAATCAGGCCTTTATGCAACGGAATGATTAGATCCCCTGCTTCCTCCAGGCAGGCTTTGACGGAGTCCACAAAGATTTTCGAGCGGCGGATGGTTTCTTCATCCACCTCCTGCATATCCGGCCTGAAGGATCCGATGGCATTGATGTGCACTCCTTCGCCGAGAATCTTCCCGTTGAATACCGGCCTGTGGGAACTTGTCGCGGTAACGACAATATCCGCCCCTTCCAAGGCTTTCTCAGGGGAGTCCGCTCTCAAGACTTCCACATCCCGGCCCCAGGGAGCTTTTTTCAAAGCTTCCGCCAGCAAATCAGCTTTTTCTGGAAGTATGTCAAAAATTCTGATGCGCTCAATCCTCCGCGCTGCCAAGACCCCCTCGGCCTGGGAAAAGGCCTGGCCTCCAGCTCCAAACAAAGCCAGACCTTGGCAATCCGAGCGGGAAAGCATCTGAGTGGCTGCCCCGGTTGCTGCTCCCGTGCGCAGGCAGGTTAAATGGGTACCTTCGAAAATAGCCGCAGGGCCGCCAGTTGTGGCATTAAAAAGAAGCACTAAGGCCTGTACAGCCGGGAGGCCGCTTCTGGGATTCTGCGGAAGAACCGTGACCATCTTCGCGCCCAGGGCCCTGGTTCTTCCCAAATAGGCTGGCATGATCAAGGCCACCTCACCCTGGCCCTGTAAATCTAACGGGGTGCGTACGGGAGATTGGGCCTGCCTGGAGGAAAGCTGGGCGAAGGCATCCTTGACTACTTCGATGGCCTCAGTCATGGAGAGGGCTTGCCTGATCTCAGCGGCTTTAAAGACTTTGATCCTCATATCACCCCCTTTACTCTCATTTGGCGAATTTCCTCCATGGAATAACCCAGAAGATCTTGGTAAATGACTTCATTGGCTGATCCCATGGGCAAGCCAGGGAAACGAATTTCCCCAGGGATCTGCGAAAACCGGATGGGAACTGCGGGCAAGGAAAGAGGAGTTCCTGAAACCGGATCGTAGACGGCCGTAATGCTCCCTCTTTCTTTGACATGGAGGTCGTGAGCGATGTCCTGCATGTTATATACTGGTCCGATGGTAACTTCCGCTTTCTCGCACTCTTCCAGCACTTCTTTTAAAGTCTTGCTCCGGATCCATTCTCCGATGATCCGGTTTAGGACTTCTCGATTCTCCTTTTTAGTTCTCTCCTCATTATTCCTGAACCCAGGGGTGGTTTTCAGCTCCGGGTGACCGACCAGATCCATCATCCGCTCGAAAGGAGCTTGCGCGCTGGCTGAGAGGGCTACCCATTTCCCCTCTTTAGTCTGAAAGCTATTTCTCGGAGCCGTAAAATTTGTTTCATTCCCCATGGGTTCGGGAATCTTCCCGGTAAGGGTATAAAATAAAAAATCGGCTCCCAAGAAGCTGAAGAGGGGCTCATATAAGGACAGGTCTATCTCCTGGCCTCCCTTCTCTCCACGCTTCTGTTCGCGCAGGGCAATCATCACTCCCAGGGCCAGATGCACTCCGGCTATCATGTCTGCCAGTGGCAAGGGAGGATTAGTAGGTGGGCTATCCGGATGGGCATTCAGGTAAGTAAAGCCACTCATCGCTTCAGCTAAGGTACCAAACCCTGGTTTAGCAGCGTATGGCCCAGTCTGGCCATAGCCGGAGATTCGGCCGATGATTAATCCTTTGTTTATTTCCCAGAGCTTTTCCACCGAAAAACCTAACCGGTCAAGGGTTCCCGGGCGCATATTCTCAAGCAATACATCTGCCCTCTCAACCATTTGGGAGAATATCTTCTTACCTTCGGGGTGCTTCAGGTTGAGCGTGATGGGCAATTTGTTCCTTGAAGCTACGAGCCAAAAGGGTTGGTATTTTCCCTCTACCACTGCCCAAAAACGGATCGCATCGGGCACGTTGGGAGGTTCAATTTTGATCACCTCTGCTCCGAAATCCCCCAAAAGGGTGGCCGCATATGGAGCGGCCACGACCGATCCCACATCAATTATCCGGATGGCCTTTAGGGGTAAGTTAGAGCTCTCTCTTCTCTCTCGCTGCTTCCGGATAAAAGCCACAAGGTCTGTAGAACCCATGAAAGATCTCCTCGTTGATTTAAGAAATATCTGTTCCCTTTGCCACAGAGTTCACCGAGATCCCAGAGCCATAAAAATTTTTTTCATTCCTCTCTGTGCCCTCGGTGCTCTCTGTGGCAAAACTATTACTTACAGCGGGCCAGCGCTTCGGCTTTCCGCCGTTCTACCTCGGCTATGGCCTCAGCGCGTTTCAGGATGAGTTGTGCTCGGTTATAAACCGGAATGTCTACCATCTGGCCATCTACGTTTACCGACGCTGTTCCGTCTTTTAATCCTTCTTCAAACGCTCCAACTAACCGACGGACATGTTCGACTTGCGCAGGATCCGGGGAGAAGACGCGATTCAGAATGCCAACCTGATCCGGATGAATACAAGAAGCCCCCTCACAGCCAAGTTGCCGGGCGCGGATGGCAGCTCGTTCGAATCTCTGTAAATCTCGGAAGTCACCGATACTTCCCAGGAGGCCCATAGGCTTTATCCCCTTCACCTTACAGATAGTCACCAATTTGGATAAGGCGTAATAAAGCTCCATCCCATCCTCCGATGGCTCGACCCCGAGCTCCAAGCAATAGTCTTCCGGGCCCAGGCTGATGGATTTGACCCTTTTGCTTGCCGCGGCAATCTCTTTTAAGTTCAACAAACCGCAGGGACTTTCAATAAGGAGGGACAGCTCGATGTGTCCAGGCTTGAGTCCACGCTCTTCCTCTAATCTGGCCAGTTGGTCTTCCAGATTATGAACTTCCCCGGCTGACTCAACTTTGGGCAAGGCGATCCCGTTTAATCCTGGAAAAACTGAAGCCATGAGGTCTTCCGGCAAAAGACCTGGATCTTTGTTGATCCGCACAAAGACTTCTGCTCCACCTCGGGCTGCCTGCGACAGGGAATCCTTGATCAGTTTTCGGGCTTTTTCTTTCTCTTTAAGGGGCACAGAATCTTCCAAGTCCAGCATGATTGCGTCCGCCCCTCGCAAATAGGCCTTTTCTACAAAGCGGGGAACGTTCACCGGCAGGATTAACGTGGAGCGCCGAATTTGCATGTTCATGATTTGCCTCGTCCCACCTTCCCATCGGCTTTGAAAACTTATACCAAAAAGAGCTCTAAAATGAAAGGTTAAAGGCCACAATGCACAGAATGAACCTTTCTTATACGATGAACCCGATACCCGAAACCAGAAAAAAGGTGCCGGCAGCGATCCTCATCGTGACCCTTTCTTTGAGAAAGAAAACAGAAATGGGCAGTCCAAACAGTGGAGCGCAACTGGTGAGCACGGTCGCTTTTCCTGCCCCGGCATAGCGAATGGCCTGGAGGAAAAGGATGCCTCCCAATCCAAAGGCCAAAATCCCTGTCATAGCGGCCAGGGCAACATTGGGGATATTCGCCCTAATGGGTGGATGGGGTGATTTTTGGAACAGGATCAAAAAGATAAGGGCAAAGGCAGCAACGGGTAGACGAACGCCATTGGCCAATATCAGATTCACTTCTTGAAGACCTACCTTAAGAAAGGAGATGGAAATGGCCCAGAGCAAAGAAGCTATCAGTACAAACCCAATGCCCATTCCCTTTTTTTCAGGGAGGGTAACAAGGAAAGGTAGGCGGCCTCTTCCTTCAGGTGCAGCGATCAGGTAAATTCCCACCAAAACCAAAGCTGTGCCAAGAGCCAAAGACCAGCTGATGGGTTCTCCTAAGAAAAGCACTGCCGCAGCCAGGGTCAAAAGAGGCATGGCCGACTGGGCAATCGGAAAGGCCAGGGTAACGTTAATCAGCCTCAACCCTTTGATGTAGATCGTGTCCCCCACCGAAATCCCAATCAGTGCGGAGAGCATCAGGTAGAGTAAGGCAGTTCCGGGGGCTTGGGATAAGGCTTGAGTCCCAGGAGAAAATGGGATAATGCCCCAGAAAACGACGGAAGCAGCCAGGCAGCGAATGAGGTTCAGGCTCATGGCCCCGAATTTTGCGGCCAATGATTTCGTTAGCGTGCTGCTTACTGCCCAACAGAGAGCACAACCTAAGGCGCTGATCTCACCAATCAAAAAATCAATCCTTTCTCAGAGGATTTTAGGAAGTTCGAAAGCGAATTCAAAGGAGGGTTTTGGCTCGGATAAGACTGGGCAGGATCTTTTTGGATTGGGAATTTTTACTCCTTTATTCCGCAATCCACACTGCCCATTCCCCATTTTTTCTGGTGGTCCCAACGGGAATCGAACCCGTGTTTTCGGCGTGAGAGGCCGACGTCCTAGGCCGCTAGACGATGGGACCTATCTTATTTTTTGGGGTTTGATCGCCAGCCTTTACTGGGGGACTAGGATTCGAACCTAGGTTAGCAGATCCAGAATCTGCGGTCCTGCCGCTAGACGATCCCCCAAAGAAGATTTTGATTAAGTGCCTAAAATTACAAAATGATTTTTCTTATGCCATCAAATTATTATAAATCTTTCTCCCAGTCAAGGCCAAAATGGTGGAATTGTTAACCGCTGAGAGCGCAGAGAGCGTTCTCAGCGATCTCTGCGGTGAATGGCTAAGAATGGTATAATGGCAGGCACCACAAAGGAAGGAGGCCTCTATGGAATATCGTTCAATTATTTACAAAAAAGAGAATGGCGTGGCCACGATCATCTTGAATCGCCCCCGCGCCTTAAACGCCCTTAATGCCGAATTGATCGAGGAGCTTCTTGATTCTGTGAGGCAGGCTGCGGAAGATAAGGAGGTCAAGGTTTTGATCCTCACGGGTGCAGGACGGGCCTTCAGTTTTGGAGCGGACATCTCCGAGTTCAGCCAGGTCCAGGAGAAGCCCGGAAAGAATTCTACCTGGGACCTTCTGTTAAAATCGCAAGAGATCATTCGTCTCCTTTCTGGCATGCCCAAGCCGACCATCGCCGCCCTAAATGGGTTTGCCACAGGACTGGGCCTTGACCTGGCAATGGCCTGCGATTTGAGAATTGCTGCGGAGCGAGCTAAACTGGGCGAGGCATTTGTCTCTATGGGGTTAATTCCAGATGGAGGGGGTACTTTCTTCCTTCCCCGACTGGTGGGGTTCGCCAGGGCTGCGGAGATGATCTTTCGGGGCGAGCCACTTAGCGCAACCGAGGCCGAGCGTATCGGCCTGATTAACCGGGTTGTTCCCAATCAAGAACTGGAGAAGTCGACGAAAGAACTGGCCGGTAAACTGGCCAAAGGTCCATCCTTAGCCATCGGCTTAGCCACACAAGTTCTCTGGAAAAACCTTCAGGCAGATCTGGATTCCGCGTTGAAATTTGCAGCCGAAAGCCAAAAAACCTGCCTGGAAAGCGAAGACCATCGAGAGGCTGTTAAAGCTTTCCTCGAAAAGCGCAACCCTGTCTTTCGGGGAAAATGATGACGAATGATGAAAAAATCGCTAGCCCGGGGCCAGGGAGTGCGCTTGCAGAATGAGGCAGTGGCTCTTTCATTGGCCAGAGCCGCTAATTACTTTTCCTCGTCGATTATGGGCAAGGAATCGATTCTTTGAGAAGGGCTCGCCGATCCAGTCCTCTGCGGATTCCGACGGGTCACTTATAGGAACGGTTTCTTTCCCCCCGATTCTGCGGCGCGCACCCCCTGACCCCAGGCTGGGCATGCTGCGATTATTTTTTACGTAATTTGGAAATGCAGAGAAACGCTGATTTTCCGGATTAACCATAGTAAATCTCTTCATGTGGGTATCTGCGAAAATCTGCGTCCTAATCAATTTAATGTCATGAACGTAGAAAAAATTTCCTGGATAAGCGATGGGTTGAAGATCATCGGGGAAGTTTATATTCCCGCCGATCGCAGCCAACCCTACCCAGCCTTGGTCATTTGCCATGGAATCCCGGCAAAGGTGAAAGGGCCGGACGACCGGGGGTATCCTCTATTAGCCGAGCGTTTCTGCAGAGATGGGTTTTTTGTTCTGATCTTCAACTTTCGTGGAGCTGGCTTGAGCGAAGGGAATTTTGACATCTTAGGATGGACGCGGGATCTGGAGGGAGCCCTGAATTATCTCGCCCTGCGCCCGGAGGTAGATCAGAAGCGGGTTTTCTTGATGGGTTTCAGCGGAGGAGCAGCGGTTTCCATCTACGTCGCTGCCCAGCGAAAAGAGATCACTGCCCTGGTCTCATGCGCCTCCCCGGCTGAGTTTCGCGACCTGAACACGGGCAAAAATCTGGAAGACTTTTTATCCCATGCCCGGGAGGTGGGGATTATTAAAGATCCAAATTTCCCGGCCTCGATCACAGAGTGGAAAAAGGGGTTTCGGGTCGTAAAGCCCTTAGAGTGGGTCGATCAAATCCCACCCCGGCCACTGCTACTCATCCACGGTACAGTAGATGACGTGGTGGATGTGGGCCATGCGCGAAACCTCTATGAAAAGGTGGGAAAAAAGGCTGAGCTTTTTATTATCAAAGGCGCTGAGCATCGATTGCGAGTAGATGAACGAGCCATAAAGAAAGCCATAGAATGGCTGAAAAAGCAAGCTTTCAGCGGTCAGCTAAGAAATTATCATTGGATTTGATGGCCGCTGATGGCTGATGGCCGAAATGGAGGTGAAAAATGAAAACGGGAGACTCCTTGCCAGAGGCCTGGCTACTTACATGATCTTGAGTTCTCCCAAAACCTCATCTCCTCAGGTTCCAAACGAAAAAGATGAGGCCCACTATGACTAAGGCCCATCCTGCCATCGTTCTGATTCTGTCTTTCCCTCCAAAGTAAGCGACTCCAGCAAGCCCAAAGGCCAGGATCAATAAGGGCCAACCTACTTTGATGCTGGTGGAGGCGATTTCTAATAAACTCTTGAAAATCTCGGCCATCTCCTCTCTGCTCCCGGGGGAGAATAATCGAGGTTGATTCCAGATTAAATCTCTGGTATTAAATCTCCGATAACTTTAATGAAAACTTGCCAAAAAAATATCTCTCATGGATAACAAAAACCGACGCTTAAAATTGCTGATTAGATATGGAATGCTCCTCCTGGCCGTATGCGTTCTACTCTACTATTACCGGGAAGCCTACGATGGCTTCCGGGAGGCCGTTCGTTTCTTTTCGAGCAAGAAACGAGTTAATGATTTTGTGGCTTCTTTTGGCTCCTGGGCTCCCTTCGCTTTTATGGGGTTGCAGATTTTGCAAGTCCTTTTTGCGCCCGTTCCCGGTGAGTTAACTGGCTTCATCGGTGGATACCTTTTCGGCATTGGTCCCGGCTTTATCTACTCCACAATAGGTCTCTCCCTGGGTTCGTTAGGGGCTTTTTTGATTTCCCGCCGCCTGGGCCTTCCCTTTGTCCGGCGCTTTGCTGGACCAGAAATCATGGGGAAATTCGATTACCTCATGGAGCATCAGGGAGCCTTTTTTTCGTTCATTTTTTTCCTCATTCCTGGTTTGCCCAAAGATTATTTCTGCTACCTCCTGGGATTAAGCCCCATGCACATACTCACCTTTTTGATCATCTCCTCAATCGGAAGAATTCCGGGAACGCTTCTCTTGACGATGCAAGGTCAAGCCGTTCGCTCTGAAGATTACCGCGCTTTCTTCGTCGTTCTCGGGCTGGCTCTCTTTTTGTTCGTCTTCACCATAATCTATCGAGATCGGATTGAGGGTTGGTTGAAGCACACAAAAAACAGTGCTGAGTTATGAGTGGAGAGTGATGAGCACCCTTATTCACTCCGAACTCCGAACTCATAACTCTTCATCGCGCTAAAAGCAGTTCGCTGTCGCTCCTAATCCCCAACTCGTGCTTAACAGCAGCTTTAATCTGCGGCATGTTCCAGGCATCGCTGACCAGATGATTGACTGCGGCATAATTCTGGAGAAGACGAACGCCCTGGACGTCCATAGCCACCGGGTCCCCAGAGGCCAGGATGACCCCAGGATGAACAGCCAAGCCAATGGCCGGACCACCGCTTACAAAAGAGATTCTCCCATCCATGATGACCAGGTCGGGCTTGATGGGGATGCTCATCTCGGCAGCCCGCTGCGAAACGAACAGGTTGTTGTCTCCATGGAGGAGGGTTCGGTCGGATAAATGGGTCATGCCCACGGTGAGCTTTAGACTCATGGAAAACCCGGCCAGGTAATGGGTCTTCATCGTGGGTAGGTAGATGATTTTATCAAAATTCTCCAATTCCTTTGAGTAAGCAATGAGGTCAAGGTATTCCCCGCCAATGGGTACATCGATGTACTGCGAGCGGTCAAAATCCAGCAGGGGAATCTTCCTTTCAGCCATCTTGGCCGAAAGTCCCGCATTCTTAAAAACCTTCTCTGTTGGTACCCAAGGCCGACCTGCACTATCCCCTACGGAGATGCGCGTGCAGCCATGTTCCCGCAAAA
>JACRCA010000237.1 GCA_016234425.1 Deltaproteobacteria bacterium
CCCAAGCATAACACGGGGTCCGGCTTTCTGCCAGGTTGGTCCCCAGGCGCTCCAAGAAATCATCCCGGTCGCGATCATCCTTAAAAACTGCTTTGCGTTCAATGCCTCTGGCAATAATGTGATGAAGCGCCTCCGGTGCATCTATGCGTGACTTGCGCGGCATTAAGTATCAATACCAGAGAAATAGAAAATCGTCTAACTTATAAATTTATGTACGTCCCCAATTTCACACAGGTTCTTCACCGCCATCTGGCAAAATTACCTTCCGCACCCTCGCCACCGGCTGCCTCCGATACCTTTTCCCGACCTTCTTCTCTTTTAGCTCTGCCCCCCTTTCCGTTTATGGAAGCAGAGAGAAATAAGTGTCAATTTTCAACTACGTCCCGCCCCATTCAAGCGAGTTGACGGCTAGGATGTGCTTGAGAGGGTTTGATTGAAGCAGCTGTCATAATTGCCCCAATGCATAAAATACCAGCGATTATAATGGCCCAAAAGTAACTCTCAGTGGCGTCAAAGATCATGCCAGCCATGAGAGGGCCAAGCAAAGCTGCAGGCACACCGCTGGTAGCCCACATTCCCATAATTGTCCCTATGTTCTTCAATCCAAAGAAATCTCCAAGCATCACTGCACATAAAACTGCCGTGCCGCCATAAACGGACCCAAGGAGAAACATAGCTATATAGAGCATCAGCGGCCCTTTTACTGCCAGGACAAAGAAAATGGAACCAGCTTCAATACAACAAGAAATTATCAAAGAGGGAACTCTCCCGATCTTATCAGAAAGCGCCCCGATGCCTACCCTGCCGAGAATCGTACCCACTCCCAAAAATGATAGTCCCAGGGCTCCTTGAATAGTGGAAATACCCTTTGCCGTGCCAAAGGGAACTATGTGTACTAAGACCATCTGTTCAGCGGCAAAGCAGAAAAGAAAAGCCAGGTAAAGCATCCAAAAGTTTCTTGCTCTGAGAGTCTCTCCTAGAGAAAAGTCTTTAATGCTGACTGACGTATCTTTGAAGATAGATGTCTTTCCTTCAGTTTCTCCAAGAGGTCTTAGGCCCATATCCGCGGGTTTGCCTCTTATAAAGATTCCTACAACCACGTTAAGGGCAAAGAATGTCACGCCAAGAATTATAAATGTCACTCGCCAACCATACACGTTCATAGTCAGCGCTGTAACGGGAGGTACGACCAGCAAACCGAATCCTAATCCGCACATCGCTATCCCTACAGCCAGACCTCTTCTCTGTAGGAACCATCTATTTAGGGTAGCGGTAGGGACAACCCAGATGGCACCATGGCCTATGGCTGCCATTATGCCGAAAAAGATGTATAAATGCCAAATGGAGGTGCACAGACTGCAAAGAGAAGCCCCTCCACCGATAAGAAAAGCTGCCAACCAAAGTGCTTTCGTCGGACCGTATTTATCGGAAAACCAACCCCAAGGTATGGCGCAGCTACAATAGACCGCCAGCTCCATGGTATAAGCTCCTGAGATGGCGGTTCTTGTGGATCCCAGCCCCGCTTCCAAAGGTTCAATGAACACGCTGAATGAGTAAAATAGCCCATAGGTGGTAATCGACAAGAAGGCCAGAAATACGTTAATCCATCCGTAAAAAAGCTTTGGCTTTTCAGTCAAAGTACTTCTCCTAGCACATATTTGGTCCTTGGTCAGGCTATGCAGGCTCGATATATCAATTCACACTCGTCTTCGTCTCTTCTTTTCTCTCTTCCGGGTCGGACCAAGATAACTTACTGATTTATAATGCGATTTACACCAAGAAACCGCGTTTTCACCCATTAAATCGCTTTTTTTAGGGGCAAAATTACCAACGTAACGAGTGGAGGTCGCGTTTGTACCCTTAGCCCTTGCCAATTTCAATCCCTTAAAGGGATTATTTTGACCCCCAAATTGCCACCCTAAACTCAAACTTGGCCCTATTTCTACAGATTATTTATACAGATTCAAATGGTTAACTTGGTCCGACCCGGTATACGCGACGGTATACGATGCAGATTCCTGCCCGCTCATACCAGGTTCTGACTGCCTGAGTGTCGGTGTCCCATCTCGGATCGAGGCTTCCTCGATAGCCACATATCCCAACAACGTAATCGTGTTTGGTTTTGGCAAGGGAACACTGTCCCATATGCCTTTGGATCTCACCGTTAGGCATGCGACCGCCCTTAGGAGCGATGAATTTCATCTCGACCGCAAGTGTTTTTCCTGATGCACCTTTGCGACCAAATCGAAGGTGTGATGGGTACCAAAAGCCAAGACCGATGCCCACTTCTTGCTTTCTGCCCAGCATCGTGGACACCCGACCACTGTTTGGCCATGCCCAAGGGCCGTCTGACAATCTGGTTGACACCGTGTCTTATTATTCCAAGGATGGCTGTATACGTGAATGTCCATTTCGTGAGCGGAGACTTGCAAGGCAGCCGGAATGACAAACCGCGTCTCGAATTCTTTCTCCGTCCTGATTTTCTTAGGGATCGGGGTACTGCTCAGTGCTAATACGAGCATGTCACGGAACTCATTGATAGACATTGGGCCTCCCTGTCCTAAATTTCAGTTAGGGCTAATGCCCGAGCTCAGCGGCGTGCCGCGCGCGTCCGCTGGAGCGATGAGTTAGGCCTCCTCTTCCGGGAATCAAGGGCATGCAGTTCCTGGTCGACCCGTTCAGCTAAATACATTTTAAGCATCGACTGATAGGGTACATCCCGCTTGTTCGCCAATACCTTGAGCTCCGCGAGAAGTAGCTCAGGCAAACGGAGCGATATCGTTTTCAATGATGGCTTGAGATACGGCAACACTACCCTCTTGGCCCTCGACCAGTCAATATACGCAGCAGAATCCTCCTTGGCCCAGAAGTTGCGCTCCTTAACCTCGGATGAAAACCTCGGAATTTTCTTCTTCATGATTTCTCGTAAATCCTCCTTTCGCGCCGGTTCATATCCCGAGCAGATATGATGCGGATGAGATCTCCTCGGATCGTGAAAACAATAAGAAGACGCCTCCCGGAATCTGCATGGCCTAATGCGTAGAACCGTGGCTCCGCGACCGAGTGTTCTTCATCAGGCGCAGCAACCAAGGGCCGATTAAAAAAGACTTGCTCGCACTCTGCGGCAGAAACCCCATGGCGCTCCCAGATCTTTGGGAGATTCGCCTCCTCCCACTGGAAACCAGTACACTGGACCAACCGATTTATAAGGTCCATTACCTATGTATATTATAAAAATATACTAATCGGCAAGCCCTTTTTAGCTGGGTGGGCAGGTCTATTTATGTATTATCCTGTTCCATAAAATAGCCCGAATCCCTCCTTGGGTAATATGAGACACCATCACTGTAAAACTCGAAAAGCACCATAAGTCTCGGTTTTTATTCTATTATTCTATCTTTGCCCCGCTTCTGTCTTGGGCGAACATGGGCTACAGGGACCACTCCCCCCTCTTATTTTGAGGGGATTGCGCCGATCTGCTGCATAATGCCCAAGGCATCGTTCAACCCCCACACTTCCTTGATCTTGCCGCCAGAAAGCTGGTAGATGGCTATTCCAATCCATGTCACCGGCTTGCCGGTAGGGGCAATTCCGCGTAGTGGTCCTTTGTGCGTGCCCCGAGCTGTCCAGCGCGCTGCGACTTTGTCCCCTTCGGCGACAGTGTCATCAATGGTGATATGCAAGTCTTCGGGGAAGGCAGTGAGAAATGCGGTGGCAAATTGTTTCCATCCCGCAATCCCTTCGATGGCACCGGGAGTGCGGAAAACACAGTTGGCAGTTAATAACTCGTCTCCAATAGCCAGGTTCCCCTTGTTGTACGCCTCTTCCAGAAACCGGCGCACGAGGGCCTCATTTTCTTTTGCTGACATGGGACATACTCCTTGCATAATCAGCAGCTGACGAAAAAAGAACTCCCCTCTTGCTTCTCTTCGGTCCCACAAAGATAAGCTTCAGGTTGAATGGAGATCAACTGGAGATCAGGAGTGAATTTACTTGGATTTAAGATTCAAAAGCCTCCAAAAGGGCATGTAAGCCCCCTTGGAGGCTCCGTATCGGCAACTTCCTTAAACTCCGCTTCACGACATCCCCCAAAAAGGCTGGAGGTCAGGTTCTTAAGTTAACAAGATTTCACTTCTATTATTGATAAGTTCACAGAAGTGCTCGAAGGGCGCCCAGGACTCGGTCATAGTCGGGCTCTTTGGTCATTTCAGGAATGAGCTCAATATACCGGATAACATCCCGCTCATCGACAATGAACACTGTCCGGGCCAGAAGTTTCAACTCTTTGATCAGCACGCCATAAGCCAAGCCAAAAGACCGATCCCGGTAATCCGAAAAAGTCTTTACCTTCTCCACCCCCGCAGCCGCGCACCAGCGCGCCTGAGCAAAGGGCAGGTCCATGCTAATGGTCAAAATCGCCACCTTTTCGGGTAATTTCGCGGCCTCCTGATTGAACCTCCGTGTCTCCATATCGCAGACCGAAGTGTCCAGGGATGGAACAGAGGTAATGATCTTAACTCTGCCTTTAAAAGATTCAAGAGTCACGGGTTGCATAGCGGTGTCCCGCACACGAAAATCCGGGGCTTTATCTCCTACTTTCAATTCCGGTCCCAGGAGGGTGAGGGGACTCCCCTTGAAAGTCACCAGTCCGGCCCGTTCTTTTTCAATGATTCCAATTTTGGCCGCGTATTCCTTGGCCTTTGCTTCCAGCTCAAAGAGCTTGCCTTCAGCTGCTTTCTTGTATTCCTCAAGTTCATTCATTTTTCCCCGAAGGGCCTGACTTCTTGCTTCTAATTCCTCTTTTAATTTTTTGGCCTCTGCCTCAGCCTTGCTTTTCACTTCCAGAATGCTCTGGCTCACCCTACTCTTTAGATCCGAAACCTCTTTTCCCGCCTTCTCGATCGTTTCTTTCAGGGTCTTCGCGTTTATTCGCATGAGTTTCTCTTTGTGCTCCACCTCCTTCCTGAGTCTTTCAACCAGGGCATCTTTCTGACCGACCAGCTTTTCGGCCTTCCTCAAGCTAACTCTTAATTCGGCCTTCTTCTTGGCCAATCCCTTCTTGAGGCCCGTGGCCTTTTTAGCCACCTTTTGGACGACTTTCTTAACCGCTCTCTTCGTCTTTTGCACCGCTTTCTTTGCCCGCTTAACCGCTTTCATTCCTGTGCCCTCCTCTCACCCCTATGGAATTTGAACTCCTACCCTTCCCTTTCCTCTAAAAACTTGCCATAAATTTATCTCCTTTTCAACTTGATATTTAATGGGTGCCCACCTTCCCTTTGGAATTTCATCTTGAATCCGGTCCATGGGCAAGGAAGTGGGAAAAGGTGGGCAAGGATTTCCATACCACTAAGAGGCTCACGGCGTAAAGAAACGCAGCCAAAAAAAATACGGTCTGGAATCCCCAGGCGAGGGCTATGATTACGGGAAGAATGGCGCCCAAAACGGATGCGCAACCATTGGCACACCAGGCCCAGGGGACAAAAAATTGCCATTGCGAACCCACCAACCGAATGCCCAGAGGAAACGGCATCCCCATTAAGAGCCCGAGAGGGGCGATCAAAAAGATCGTAATTACCTGCCGGAAGAACAGCGGATTCCCCTGAAATATCGGTAGCACCTGGGGCAAGAAGAAAGGGTAAAGGAATATTAGGCTCCCAGCTAAAATGAGAACAAGCTTTAGCCCACCAGGGGTGCGCAGATCTACTCGCATGGAGAGGCGGCTTCCAATCCCGGCAAATACGAGCAAGGAAAAGATGACCAGAGAGACCGAAAAGATGGGGTGACCCAGGAAAAGGATAAACCTTTGAATCAGGGAGATCTCCACGAACATGAAACCAAGACCCAGGGCCGTGAAGTAAATCAGCCAGAGGAACGGCTGCCCCCAAGGGATCCTTAGTTTTTGCTCATTCAGCCTCCTTAGGATCAACGGCAAAACAATAAAAAGAATGCTCAGCAAGAGAGCTTGGAAAAAAACGATGGGGACCAGGTATCCTCCCTCGATCAGGATCTGCCACTTTTCTCCAGCCAGGCGGTAGACTTCACCCAGGTAGCTCCACCTGAAATAATGATGAAAAAATGGTCGGTCATCGGTTACTGGACTCACGTCGAAAGGATAAATCGAATAATACTCTTCTCTGTTGCGATGTACCTTTTGCATACTCCTAAAATATAGGGGAGTGGCATAGCGGTTATAAATGTTTGCTTCTTTTTCAGGCATTCCGGGGTAATAGACCAGATCAAACCGCAACCCCTGGCAGAAAGACTTGAGGGCCTGGATCTCTTCTGCCTGAATGGGCTCTTTTTTTACCATCAGGGAGAACGTGCCCCAGGAGCGATAGGCCAGAAGATAATCACCGGGATTCTTTCCTGCCCGCTCCAGGGCTTCCTTGACTACCGAAACCAGGCGTAGTTCTGCCCGGGGCGGAGGAACAAGATAGAGGTTTATGAAAATGAAACCCCTGGGGTTGAGGGCCTGCAAATAATCCTGAATCGCTTCTGTGGTAAGCCGATAGTCCTCGTGCAGGCTAGAGAGTCCCGTGGAAGAAGCCCCCAGACTTTCAGTTAGAGGAAGGACAATCAGATCAAAAGGCCGGGGTCCTCTGCGTACATAGCTTCTTCCATCGTCCACCACTACCTGGATTTCCTGACGAAGGTAAATCGCCCCGGAATATTCCCGATATTTTTTCTTCAGAAGCTCAACGATCGTCGGGTTGACTTCCACAGCCACGACTTCTTTTGCCTGATGGTGCAGGGCGTTAAGTACCTCCAGACCCCCCATCGGCTCAAAAATCAACACCCGGTCAGGCTTTATGATCTGAAATGGAAAGGAAGAGGGAAGAAAATTGATGAATTTGAGTTCTTCTTTCTCCCTAAACCTTGTGATGGGATTCAAGCGATCGCCGTCTACTGCGAGACCCAGTTGTGGCGGAAGGGGTTCTAAATACTCCAGGCTCAACCCGGGAGCCGTGCGCGCCGCCGGACTCTCCAAAACATCCACCCTGGAGAAGACATTCCAATGGGTTTCCAGCAGGCGCGCGTCCGGGAAGAGCAGAGCTACGTTGAGGGCCTTGTAAGGAGAAAGGCGCAGGTTCAGGGG
>JACRCA010000241.1 GCA_016234425.1 Deltaproteobacteria bacterium
TAAAATAAGCCTCTGGAGCAAAAATCTTATCATCACGGGTCTAATGATCAAGAAATCAGAATGATCCGAAGCCTACTCGCTGCCACAGAAACTGAACATCTTCTTCTCTTTTGGCAAAAACCCCTGTATTGCCCAACCTTACATTCTTCAGCCCTCTGGCCTTGGCGGCTGCAAAAGCATCAACCATTTCGTCCAGGCTTGGAGGCCGATGGTCTTTCATCCTATATTCGGGGAAGAAGGCCAGAATAGTGAAAGGGATGTGCACGTCTACTCGGGCTAACAAATTGGCGATCGCGGCCAGTTGGTCAGTTTCCACAACTCCGGGAATGTACAGAGAAAGAACTTCTACGGTAAAATCTCGCCGCAACATCTCTTCCGGGAGCTGCAAAATCCAATCATTAGAACATCCGGTGAGCCACCGATGCACATCCTCTTTATAAGCTTTAATGTCTAGCCAGAAGGCATCCACTCCTGCCTTCTGCAGCATGTCCAAGTTCTGGGGAGTGAGGCCGTAGCCATTGGTTTCGATCAGGACCCAAAGCTTTGTTCGGGCCTTAATGAGCTCAGAGCAGCGAGCATAGAATTGGGGTTGGCAGGTAAGGTCCCCTCCGGTGAAACCCACGATGTTCCGGGCAGGACCAAACCCCTGGGGGCTCAGGGTGATTGCGGAAGTCTCCAGAATTCCCGGACAAAGTGAAGACTTCTTTTTCGCTAACACGCATGAGCCGCAGCAGCGGCAGGTGTCGTGAGCATGGTAGGCCGTAGCTCTGCTTCTGGGTTCTTCCAGGGTCACGCCTTGCTCGTATTTTAGGCAGGCTTGGAGAATCTTTTCCGGCGTATACCACTCCCCCTCCGCGTTCTTGCTGAAATACCAGGAATGACACTTACGGCAGGAAAAATTGCATCCTGATTGGTAGATGGAAAGATAATTTTCCGGACGGGAGAGGTGGACAGCAGAGATCAGCCTTTCCCAGCTCAAGTCCTTTTGGCGTAGGGTAGCTTGGCAGGCTAAAGCTTTTCTTCCAGCCGCAGAGACTCCGCAGCTTCCGGCAACGAACCCTTGCTCCCGGAGGGCGCATACCCCCTCTTTTTTTTCCTCCGCCACCCCTATCGTTTCTCTTTTAGATATTCCTCAAGCCAGAACAGGTTCAACTCGGCTAATTTTCCTCTTGTAGGCACGCCCTCTTTCGGGTCCCAGCCCATGGCCTCGTAATACATGGTCAAAGCCTCTTCGAATTCCTTCCGGTCGATGGCCTTCCCCTGGAGCGGTCCGCTCTCCAAGGGTTCAAAAAGGCGATCGGGGAGCATGTCATCCTTGCGCCCCAAACCTTCGCGCAGGTTAAAGACCCTGGCCATGGTAACAGTCCGTTCCCCTGCCTTCAAAAGCTCCCACAGGCTCGTTTCCCAGCCGGTGATGGCATTGACCACCTCCACCAACCTGTTGAGCGGTAGAGCCCAGACTGGCCCGGCCACAAAGTTGCAGACCCCCAGGGAGTTGTAAAGGGACCAGACAAATTGGAGGTAGACGTAATTGCGCACTTTGCGGGGGCCGAACTCCAGCGTGGGGACCGGCTCGAGGAGTCCCAGAGGAGCAACGCGCTCGAGCATCGGCCCAGCCATGGCAAAAGGCGAGTCATGAGGAGCCTCGATATGATCTGCTCCGGTGGGAGAGACCGCAAAGCTCAGCCCCTGTCCGGTTTTTCCTCGAGGGTCGTGCATGGGGAGTTCCTGTCCCTTGATATGCAGGGCAAATTTCTCTGCCCCCCTGCCGATCTTGGCTGCTGCGGCCTTGACCCCATCTGCTAGAAGATCGCCCAGGCCCTTCTTGCGGGAAGCGATCCACTCGATCGCTTTCAGCATGGCTTCGGTATTCCCGAACTTGAACTCCAATCCCTCCGTATCGGCCTTGCTCAGGATGCCATTCTCGAAGCACTCCATCAAAAACCCTATGGCCACACCTGTGGAAATCGTGTCCAGGCCGTATCGGTTGCAAAGCTCATTCCCCTTAGAAATGGCCGCCAGGTCATCGATACAAAGGAGAGAGCCGAGAGCGCTCAGCGTTTCATATTCTGGCCCCCCGTACTCGCAGGAAGTCGCATAAGGTCCCGAAGGAATCTCCACCGCCCGCTTGCAGCGCACGGCGCAGGCATAGCATCCTTCTTCAGTTTTGAGGATCGTCTCGGCCATCTTCTCGCCACTGATCTTTTCGGCACCTGCGAATACGCCAGTGTGGAAATTCTTAGTGGGCAGGATGCCTTGGGTATTCAGGGCCATTACCAAGTTGGGTGTACCTAATTTTCTTAGAACCTTGTTCGGACCATGTTGGCCGATGAGTTCTGCCAGGGATTTGGACAACTCATGAAACTTTTCCAGGTTTTTAACCTCTAATTTATTCGTTCCCCGGACAGCAATGGCTTTAAGGTTTTTTGAGCCCATCACCGCGCCCATGCCCGTCCGACCATTCACATGCTTCAGTTCATTGACCACGCAGGCATACCGGACCAGCCTCTCTCCAGCAGGGCCGATCAGGGCTACGCGCGCGCGGGGCTCTTTCAAATCCTCCCGGATGATCTCCTGCGCGGGGCCTGTTTCCAAACCCCACAGCTTTTCAGCCGAGCGCAGCTCCACCTGCCCATCGTGGATATACAGGTAGGATGGTTTAGCTGTTTTCCCTGTGATGATAAGGGCATCGAATCCAGAGAATTTTAATTCCGGCCCCCAGAAGCCACCGGCTTCTGCTTCTCCATATCCCCCGGTGAGGGGGGATTTTGCCGCCACCGTATAACGGGTCATCCCAGCGATAGGAACTCCCGAGATTACGTTGGAAGCAAAAATGAGCATGTTCTCCGGGCCCAGGGGGTCGATCCCAGGACGAAGCTCGCGCAGCAAATAATAAGAGGCCAACCCACCGCCTCCCAGGTAGGTGCGATAGAAAACCTCTCCCGGCTCTTCTACCTTTAATTTTTTAGTCATTAAATCCACCCGCAAGATTTTTCCGTTATACCCATAAGACATTAGCCATTCCTCCCATTCCACCTTCGAAGTTTTCTTTTCAACATTCGATCCATAGACATCAAGGCCGTAGGATCTCATCCCGGATGCCTTGCCAGATACTCACAAACAGGGGTGGGGCATTCAGAATATCAAAGGTAAGATCGGAACCAGGAGAAGAAAGTTCCTAAAGCCCTCTCGTGGATCGGCCATCGGGATAGATCTCCCTCAGTGACCAGTACTGAATCCAGGAGGTCATGGGTAAAGATCTCCTCCATCTCTTCTCCCAGCCGGAGGTCCAGGATCCCCACGCCGCACTCGTAGTTATAGTTCAAGGACCGGGCGTCTAAATTGGCCGAACCCACCATGGCCCATTGCCGGTCGAAGACCATGGTTTTGGCATGGAGCACCCTGGGCTGGTAATGGAAAATCTGCACCCCCTCCCGCAGTAAGGTCTTATAATAAGTCCGGCTGACGTAAGCCATGAGACGAAGATCACTCTGCCCGGGCAGAATGATCTTTACCTGCACACCCCTGCGGGCCGCCCTTAAGAGAACCCAGAGAAATTTATGCGTAGGAATGAAATAGGCCATGGTGAGATGGATGGACTTCTGAGCGGCGTGAATGCTGAACTGGAGCAATTGCCGAAGGGCCCGCATGCTCTCCCTGGAAGAAGAGAATAAGGGAAGGAGAGCCACATCTTGCTCATGGTGGCGGCCCAGATTTGGGGGGGTATCCTCGATCTTTCTCCCCCCGCATTCTTTCCAGCTTTTCTTGAAAGCTTCCAGCATAGCTCCGACAATGGGCCCTTTGACCTTCACCCCTGTATCTCTCCAGCCCAGGAGTCTTTTCCGCAAGTAGCCGCGGTACTCATCCCCCACATTTAGCCCTCCGGTGAAAGCCACCCGTCCATCGACCACCACAAGTTTGCGGTGGTCTCGGTGGAAATACAGGTTGGGATTGAACACCTGGGGGGGATGGAAAGGAAGAACTGCTATTCCATGAGACTTCAAGAATTTCCAGAATCGGTTGAAAGTAAAAAGACAGCCAAAATGGTCATAAATAAGGTAAATCTGGACCCCTTCCCGGCTTTTCCGGGCTAACAACTCGGCCAGGCTCCAGCCTGTCTCATCATCCCGGAAAATATAGAATTCCAGGCAGATCAGACGCTCCGCTTCTTCCACAGCGCGGAAAACATCCTCAAAAGCTGAGAGGCCATCTTGCAAGACTTGAATGGAATTTCCAGAAAGAAAAGAAGTCTGGCTAATTTTCTCTATGGTCCTGCGAAAAGAATTCTCTTCCATCTCTTTTCTCAAACTCTGCTCCTGGCCAAACTCGCCTGTTGATCAAATCATAGAATATTAAAAAAAGAAAGTCAAAAAAGATGATCACCATCAATTTTGGAATGCGCCCTGAACCATGTAAGGTTCAGGGCTGCCCTACCCTCCATGTAGGGCAGGGCGGAATCGGGAATTCGGAAAATAATGATAAAAAGCAAAGAAGCGATGGAAAGAAAAAACCTTCCACCGCTTCTTTGTAAACCTACTTTTCCCAGCTCGTGGTAGTTCCAGGCTAGAGTGAAAATTACATCTCTTTCACCGTTATAGCGCCCGTCGGGCAAACCTCTACGCAACTCTCACAGCCCAGGCACTCGTCCATATTCACGACCTCCGACTTGCCATCCTTGATCTCGAATACGTTGACGGGGCAGCTATCCACGCACTCACCTTTCCCGTCACACTTCTCTTGGTCGACTGTTACAACATACATGACTCTTCTCTCACCTCCTCTGAAAAATTAAAAACCACCTTTCTTTTTTTATCCTACAGGATCTCCCGAAAACTTTTCATGACCCGGATCATAAAGGCTCTGATGGCCTGCTTCCCTGAGAGTGGCCTTTTTATATCGAATTCCATGGAGGCTGTCAACGAGAAAAAGGGTTCTTGGCCCATTGGGTTGCAACTCTTGGGGGAAAGGATTAAAATTTCTATGGTTCCATAATTCTGGCCAATCTCCCCTCGCCCAGGAGAAGGTGGATGATCTTGCCTGAAGAAGAAGAAGACATATTAAGGGAAGCATCTGTGCCCGAGCATATTGTCCGTTTAATGGTCGCAGTCTCAAAAGGGGAGCCTTATTTGGCCAGTGGTTATCTCTTTTTCGCCAAGGAAAACTGGCTCATCTTCATAGGATATCCCCTGGCACGTGAATTCAAGGCCGAGGATTTTACAGCCACTTTGCAAAAAACTATTAAAGAATTTAACCCCGCCTATACCTGGTTTATCGCCCCCGAAGTGCCGGACTCAATTCTGGCAGCTGCCCGGCAAAGAGAAAGTGATGAATACTATAAGCTGGACCTGCGAGACCATGAAGTCCCAAAAGATTTAATCCGCCAGATTAGGAAGACCGGAAAAAATTTAGAGGTCGAAAAATCCCGGAAATATTCCCCAGACCATGCTGCACTGATACAGGAGTTTTTGAAAAGGGAGGAGCCCTCTGCGCGAGTGAAAGAATTATTCCTGCGCATCCCGGAATACGTCGCCCATTCCCCAA